>JAWXUP010000099.1:0-7787 GCA_044426345.1 Clostridia bacterium
TTTCATCCTTCATATAATCAGCTCATTTTTATATAGTAATATTCTCTCTTACCGATATTGCAAATTTTCTTTCTCGGCAAAACGCTCACCACTTCGCTGACAGCTCCCTCAAAGAAGGAGCCAAAGAAAAAAGCCTCCCTCTTCGAGGGAGGTGGCAAAATCTTTGATTTTGACGGAGGGAGCTAGCACAATTTAAAAACGGACGTATCGGTATGACGGACGTATCGGTATGACGGACGAACACAGTTCGCCCCTACAGGTACGTTGTTTTTTATGTGGTTATATTTTATTTCGCTGGATAAATTACTGATACATCGTGAGATTTAAAGTAATCTTCATATTTTTTGCTAGGTTTTTGATCAGTAATTAACGCCTGTACTCGCTCTATATCGCAAAATGACATCGTCGCCTCTATACCAATTTTTGTATGGTCACACAAGAAGTAAACATCGTTACTGCGTGATACGATTTTTCTTTTAATCTCCGCCTCTAATAGCGTATTTACACTAAATCCATTGTCGATAGAAAATCCCGTAGCACTCATAAAAGCTTTATTTATTTTTATTGAACTAAGCATATCAAGTGCCGAAATTCCCACGAAAGCTCCAGTTTCTTGCAAGTATGTACCACCAAGACCTATTACATTCAACTTTTTATATTTCGCCGCTTCAGCCAATACGTTCAAGCTATGCGTTATTATTGTAATTTTAGATTTTGTAGCTAAAAAATTAATAATATTTACAGCTGTTGTTCCCGAATCTATAAATATTGTATCACCATTTTCAATAAAATCCAAAGCCAACTTTGCTACTTCAATTTTTGAAGAAACATTTTTATGAATTTTTTCATCTATAGGCATCGTATCTTTCTCTATAGCCGTTACGCCACCATAAATTTTTGCAACGCGACCTCTCTTTACAAGTTCATCTAAATCTCGACGAATTGTATTTATAGACACCGAAAACTCTTTGCACAAGTCTTCAATTTTCACATTTCCATTTAATATAACATACTGCTCTATTTGGTTTATGCGACTTTGTTTCATCAAAATTCTCCTTATTCTAAGATTATTTCTAGAAATAGTATAGCATAATATATAAGGAAAATAAAGAAATTAATTATAAAATAGACAAATTGTAAGGAATTTTTTAATTTTCACTTATTTTATCAAAAAATGTTGAAAACTTTTTTTTAAAGTGTTATAATACGAGTAATGGACTAATATCATAATCATAAAAGGATAGGTGTATTATATGCAACTTAATGAAAGATTAAAAGGCATTAAAGTGTTTGCAGAAGAAATTCGTGTAGAAACTTTAAAAGAATTCAAATCACTTGGTTTTGGACACGTTGGTGGCTCTATGTCAATCATAGACGTCTTAGCTGTTTTATACAAGGACACTATGAGATTCGACCCAAAAAATCCAAAAATGCGTAACCGTGACTTTTTAGTTACAAGTAAAGGCCACGCTGGACCTTCTGTTTACGCTACTTTAGCTCTTTGTGGATTTTTCCCAATCGAAGAACTTCAAACTCTTAACAAGCCTTACACAAATCTTCCTTCTCACACAGACCGTTTAAAAACTGCTGGTGTTGATATGACAACTGGCTCTCTAGGTCAAGGTGTTTCAAGTGCAACCGGTATCGCTCTTGGCAATAAAATCGACAAACTAGACAGCAGAACTTTCGTTTTCGTTGGTGACGGCGAACTTAATGAAGGTCAATGTTGGGAAGCAGCTCAATTTGCCGCTCATCATAAATTAGATAGATTAACTGTTTTTGTTGACAACAATAAAAAACAATTAGACGGTACTTGTGATGAAATTATGACTACTTTTGATTTAGCAAAAAAATATGAATCTTTTGGTTTCCACACAGTAAGAATTGATGGTCACGACCACGTAGCTATTCTTGAGGCTATCGAAAATGCTAACTTAGAAACTGAAAAACCTTCTTGCATCGTTCTTGATACTCTTAAAGGTAAAGGCTGTAACTTTGTTGAAGTTGCTGATAAAAACCACAGCTCTACTTTCAACGATGCTCAAATCGACGACGCTATCGCTCACGCTGAAAAAGTTTTAGCTGAAGCTAGAAATGCATAGGAGGAGAAAAAAATGAAATTTACTATTGCAAATAAAATTGAACAAGACTCTCGTATGGTGCGTGATGGTTTTAAAGCTGCTCTAGATGATATGATGGCTACAGACCCAGACGTTTGTTACCTAGATGCAGACCTTATGAGCTGTTTAGGAACTACTTCTCTACAAGCAAAATACCCAGATCGCGTTATCAACTGTGGTATCGCCGAAGCAAATATGATGGGTGTTGCTGCAGGTATGGCAAACGTTGGCAAAAAACCTTATGTTCACTCTTTTGGTCCTTTCGCAACTCGTCGTTCTTTAGACCAAATTTATATGTCACTTGGATATGCAAAACTTTCAGCAAAAATTTATGGTTCTGACCCTGGTGTTACAGCTGCTTTCAACGGTGGTACTCATATGCCTTTCGAAGATATGGCTGCTATGATGACAGTTCCAAAAATGGTATGTATCGACCCTGCTGACTACGCAATGACTGCTGAAATTACTCGTCAAATTAAAGATATCGAAGATGCTCCAGTTTACGTTCGTTTAATTCGTAAAGGTTCTAAAAAAGTTTACGAAGATGGTTTAGAAATCGAAATCGGCAAAGGCTTAACTATCAAAGAAGGTACTGATTTAACTATCATTGCCTCTGGTATTATGGTTGCTGAAGCTGTAATCGCTCACGATATGCTAAAAGAACAAGGCATTAGCGCTCGCGTTGTTGATATGTTCACTTGGAAACCTATTGATGCTGAACTTATTGAAAAATGTGCAAAAGAAACTGGTGCAATCGTTACTTGTGAAAACCACAATACAATGTGTGGTCTTGGTGTTGCAGTTGCAAGTGTTGTAACTTCTGGCACACTAGTACCTATCGAAAAAGTTGGTGTTCACGATGAATACGGTCAAGTTGGACCAGACGATTTCCTACGCGAAGAATACAAATTAACAGCTGACGAAGTTGTAAAAGCTTGTAAAAAAGTTTTAACTCGCAAATAATTTTAATGCTCCTATTAATTTAGGAGCATTTTTTTGTCTATTTTCATAAATCTGTAATAAATAAATTTTCCTGTAGGGGCGATCATTGGTCGCCCGTTGCCGTATAGTAAAATATTTTGCATAAAAACATAACGTAGTGGCGAACTGTGTTCGTCCGTACAGGGTTCATTGTTTTTTATTTGGGTGTATTTTATTGTACGTAAGCTCCCTCCGTCAAAATCAAAGATTTTGCCACCTCCCTCTAAGAGGGAGGCTTTTTCCTTTGGCTCCCTCTCCGAGGGAGCTGGCACCACAGTGCCTGAGGGAGTTTACCGTGCATTGTTTTTGTTCGCAAATATTTTCCTGTGCGTTGCGAGACGTCGAGGACGCCGTCCCCTACAAAGTACAATATTTTTAACCAAACAAACTCTCTACATCTATATTTTCACCATTTCGAGTTGCCTCTACGTGAATATGGTCGCCTTCTGCTATTTCTGCTGGAAACGAACCTATTGCTGTACCAATAACGTCACCAGCGACCACTTTATCTCCAATTTTTGCCACCGTTTCTGAGTTTAATCCATAAATCGTAGTAACCAAGCCATCATTGTGCGTGATTTCAACGCTTGTGGCATACTGGTCATTAGTTTCAATTAACGTTACTTCCCCATTTGCAATCGCTACAATATTTTGTCCAGCTGTTACATAATAATCAGTAGCGTTATGCGTTCTCCAATCGTTCATCGATGCATTTTTAACCAGTTCATCAAGCGAATTTTCATTGATAATTGCACCATCACAAGGTTTAACATAAAATTCCTCGGTTTTTGTGATTTCAACCGTAGGCGATATCGTAACTGTAGCTTGATTTGTTACAGTTTCCTCTTCTATAACTTCTACAGTTTCCTCTTGTGAAATCACAGGCTCTGGCTCTTGAATTTCAACTGGTGTAATAACCACTTGTGGTGGTTCTTCTTCTACAACAACTGGAACCTCAACATTCGATACTGCATTTTCACTACTTAATACCACTGCTGTAGGCTCGGTTTCTTGATTGAAATTTACATATCCTGCAACACCTATTGCCACGATGCAAAGTGTGAGGACTATGTAAAATCCTCTGTTATAATTCGTTTTGTTCAACTAAATTACCTCCCAAAAATATTTTTAATGAATAAATTTTCTTGTTTGCTTGAAAATATTATCACCATATTTTTGTGAGAATATACTTATTTTTTTGCAATTTCCGTATCGCTATAATACCACGAAAGTATCTGCTCATAAGTCTTTCCATCTTGTGCCAAAGAATTTGCTCCGTATTGGCTCAAACCAACTCCGTGACCATATCCTGTTGTATTAAAGATTATGTATTTATCATCAAATTCAATCGTGAAATTGGTTGAATTTAATGAAAAAAGTGTGCGAATATCACTACCTTTAACTTCGACGCCTCCAATGTACACCGTAATAATTCCTCCACTATCACTTCGCGTTGAATTTTTAAACCAATCAGTTTTGTCAACCGACAAGTCAACGTCTGAATACTTACTCAATATTATCTGTTCAAAATCTTCAAGCGATACTTTTACCGAACTTTTATAATTCGGTGAACTCTCCGAACCTTGACTGCTTACAGCCTGTAAATAAGGAATATCCGTTCCCCAGACATCAACTGCACTCTCTGTACTAGCACTCGAAGTTGAATGGAACACCGCCGCTATTGGCTCGTCTTGATATGTAACATACTCGCCCTCTGTAGAATAAACTGCGTTTTCGATTTTTGATTTATATATTTCATACGAATCTCCCCAAGGATTTTGCGTTGTTATATCGACATATGATTTGCAGTGCGAAGGGTCATCACAAACTACGCAATTTTCGTGTACTCCATCGCTAAGTCCATTATCTATAAGCCATTGCTTATAATAAATATACGTCCTCGCTGCCACTGCTTGTGCCTTTAATGCCTCAATTTCAAAACTTGCTGGCATTTCTGCCGACACTACACCTACCAAAAATTCATCAATCTCTATTTCTGTACTGACTCCATCGATTAAAGCAAAAATTTTTTCATTTTTTTCAAAATCGATAATTTCATCTACATTTATAAGTTCACTAATGCTAAAATCCGAAAAAACTGGCAAAGAAATCTCCTCAAGTGCCTGTTCTCCAGTAGCAACTGGTAAAAAATAGATAATAATGACGAGTATCAAAGATAACGTGAATATCCTAAACATAAACTTCCTCCAATGCTTTAATTGACTTTAGTGTGATTTTGATGTACAATAATAATATATTGTTCAAAATGGGGGTAAACAAAATATGTATGAACAAGATTTTATTAGTAATTTATGCACAAGCTTTGAAAAAAATAACAAAATAACGCCTGAAAGTTATAAAACTTATGATATTAAGCGAGGTCTTAGAAATAGCGATGGTACAGGTGTAATTGCTGGTATTTCTTGTATAGGTGACGTTCACGGTTATAGATATATCGATGGTAAAAAAGTTCCAGATAAAGGTATTTTAACCTATCGTGGTATTGATATTTCACAAGTAGTTCGTAATATTTCACACGATGACCGTTTTGGTTTTGAGGAAATTTGTTACTTACTTCTTGTAGGTAATCTTCCGTCTAAAGATGAACTTCATCATTTCACCGAGCTTTTGGGTAGCCGTCGTGAACTTCCAAAAAATTTCACCGAAGATATGATTATGCGTGCGCCAAGTTCTAATGTTATGAATAAATTAGCAAGTTCAACGCTTTCTCTGTATGCTTATGATAATTTTGCTGAAGAAAATTCATCAGAAAACATTATGCGTCAAGCAATCGAGCTTATTTCGCGTTTTCCTATTATAATTTCCCATGCTTATCAAGCAAAACGCCGTTATTATAATAATAGCAGTATGTATCTTCATATTCCAGATAAAGGTTTATCTACATCGCAAAATATATTAAAATTAATCCGTCGTGATAAAAAATACTCTGATGCTGAGGCAAAATTATTAGATAAATGTTTAATAGTTCACGCAGAGCATGGTGGTGGTAATAACTCAGCTTTCACAACTAGGGTTCTGTCTTCTTCAAGTACTGATACCTACTCGGCTATCGCTGCAGCTGTTGGCTCACTTAAAGGTTTTAGACACGGTGGTGCGAATATCAAGGTATCGCATATGTTTGATGATATTAAAGCAAATGTTGAAAATTGGCGTAACGAAGATGAGGTTATGGCATATCTTGAGAAAATCCTTCGCAAAGAGGCATATGACAATACAGGTTTAATTTACGGTATGGGACACGCAATTTATACATTAAATGACCCTCGTGCTGATATTATTCGTGATAATGCACGTACTTTAGCTCATAATTCTGCATATTCTGATGAATTTGATTTAATTGAGCTTGTCGAAAAATTAACTCCAGAAGCTTACTACAGAGTTCGTGGAGTTCGCAAAACAATGTGTTCGAATGTCGATATGTACTCTGGTTTTGTATATAAATTATTAGGAATTCCAGAAGATTTATTCACTCCAATTTTCGCAGCATCAAGGATTGTAGGCTGGATGGCTCATAGAATGGAAGAAATCGTTTACGGTGGAAAAATTATCCGTCCTGCATACCAAGCTCTTTATAATCCATCTAATTTTATAGATTTAAACGAAAGAGGTTAAAAAATTATGATTATTGTTGCAATAATTTTAGGTATTATCATTGGTAATTTGTGCGTAGGTTCTGTAAATACAGCAAGTTCCGACCATTTAGAAATGTTTTATGTACTATGTGTAGGTATAGTTTTTGTAGCTCACGCTTATTTTTTCAAATCAAGCCGACTTACTCTTAAAACTATAGCAAAATCATCAAAGCGTTTCAGATTAATCTCAGTTGCTGTTGCTTTTATATTTACAGTTTTTAGTTTTATAGAATTCACAAAAATTATGGACACCGACCCTAGTACTTTTACACTTTTAAGTTCTGCAGGTATGCTTGCCTCTGGTTTTGCGTTACTATTCGTTGTTGCACTTACAAATCGTGGTAAATTTCAAAATCAATTAGCTGCAAGTATTAGTACTATACCGATTTTATGGCTTGTTTTCGAACTTATTGTAATTTTTAAAGATAATTTATCAAATCCTCATATCAATGAATACATTTTAGCTATTTTTATTTACACAACAACCTCTCTTGCACTATATTATTTTTCATCAGCGTTTTGCGTTAGTGATAAAACCAATCACTTTAAAGAATATTATGTGTTATCTGTATTTGTATGTGTAGTATATGCTGTTGCAAATAAAGCTGGATATTCTTCAAGCGAAGATATAGTTATTTCAACAACAATAGGTTCTTGTGCTATGTTCAATGCTTTTATGTTTCCTTTTTACTTGCCAACAAAACCAATTAATCTTAAAAAGATTTTTGGCAAAACCGATGATTCAGAAACAGAGGAACTTTCTACAAAAACAGAGCAAACACCAACTGAATAAAATGCTAGAGGGACGGATTTTTTCCGTCCCTTATTTTTTTCTAAATCTAAATTTTTTATTAGAAGTTCTACCTCTTACTGCTTGTGCAAACTTTTTCCTCGGTAGTATGCTCGCCGCTAGGCTGATACTTTGGGACGTCCCAAAGTATCCAAAAGACGAAATCTTTTTGCGAAAAGATTTATCAAAATCTGGGGCGTGATGTTTTTATTTGTTGTACGCAATCCGGCATCCGTTAGCCTA
>JAWXUP010000019.1:0-38747 GCA_044426345.1 Clostridia bacterium
TCCACCAGAAAGCCCTAAAATTACTTTTTTATTCATTATTAATCACCTATAATAGTTAAGTTTTCGACTGAGCGACATTTTTTTGTGTCCTCGTCGATGTCAAAAATTGTTGCATTTAAAAATTGTACGCCAGTTGCTGTTGTAAAACGTTCTTGAATATCACCACGAAACATTTTTAACGAAATCTCTGGAGTAACGCCGATTACAGACCACATAGGACCAACCATTCCGACGTCGGTTATATATCCCATTCCGTTTGGGAAAATGCGTGTATCAGCAGTTTTTACGTGAGTATGTGTGCCGAAAAGTGCAGAAATTTTACCATCTAGATGAAATCCCATTGCATATTTTTCACTCGTAGCTTGAGCATGGAAATCCAAAATAGCGATATCAAATTCACCATCGCAGCTTTTAAGTATTTTTTCTGCACATAAAAATGGATTATCAGGACCAACTTCCATATCTACACGACCGATTAGGTTAATAACTAACACATTGTAATTATTAACATTATATATAGCATATCCACGTCCTGGAAGCTGTGGAGCGTAGTTGTGTGGTCTTAAAATGTAATTATTATCGTCTAAATAGTTTAAAATAGCATGTTTTGCAAAAGAATGGTTTCCTAAAGTGATAACATCTACACCGTATGAGAACAAAGCGTCTGCTTGAGCTGGAATTATTCCAAGAGCACTTGCATTTTCTCCATTTGCTATTACAAAGTCGATTTTATGTTCTTTTTTGATACTATTTAGATATTTTCCGACCGTTTCTACACCAGTATCGGCTACTATATCGCCAATTGCGAGTACTTTCATTATTTTCTCCTAAAAATTATTTTTTATTTATAAAAATTTATATACACCATGTAATTTGGAAAAAATGAGCTGTTTTATTGTTGCGTTTTATGATACGAATAAATTTACTATATATATGTATAGTAAATTTCAGCTTGTCGAAAAACTCATTTCAAAATATAATTTTTAAATATACAAATTTTTTACTTTGCTAGCTTGTGCATTTATTTCTTATTTTAAGGTTAAGGTAAGTTTTGCTTTTGTGCAATATTTTTAGCTTGCCACTTTCTTCGACAGTTCGAAATTTACAATATATGTATAGTAAATTTATTCGTAGCATTTAAAAATATATGAAATCTTGTGAAATTATGAATTTTTTATAACTTTACGAATGTCCTCGCCGAAGAAAAATACGTGTCTAAATTCGCCGTCTAATCTTGAAGCGATTGCTGGTGAATATTTTTTCACAAGTTCCGGCATAACGTAGTTTGTGTTGATAATCATAGGTTTTTTTTGCATAATTCGTTCATTTATGAGATTGTAAAGTGCAGAAATTGTAAAAGATGTAACCATTTCAGTACCTAAATCATCGATAATTAGTAAATCACAGTTTGCGTATCTTGTAATTTTGGAGCTAATACCTGCATCGTAACTTGAGAATTTTTGACTTTCATAATTATTCAAAATATTGATACAAGTGTCATAAACTACCGAATATGATTTTTTTACGACTTCTTTTGCTATGCAAGTCGATAAAAATGTCTTGGAAAGACCAGGATTTCCTATAAAAAGTAGATTTTCTGAAGTAAAACTGAAATTTTCAGCATAATCTTTCAATCGTTTGTAATTTCTAACCATATTTTCATTTGGGGACATTTTATAGCGAGAATCAGGTACTTTTGAGTATAAATCTAGGTTAAAAGTCTCAAAACTTTGCGTAGAAATGTTTAAAATAGACGACATTTCACGCTTTTCTAGTGTTAAACAAGCTTTTTCAATACAAGGACACAAATCTGTGCCGATATACCCATAATCTTTACAGTCGTAACAGTCATAGATTGGGTCTAAATAGTTTTTTGGATATCCATTTTGAGCCAGAGCCTCTTGTTTTAGAGAATTTAGCATTTTGTGATTTTTTTTCAAAACATCGATAGCTTTTTCAACGCTTTTGTCATTTTCAAAGGCAACTATAGCAGCTTTTGTAGCATTTGAGCGCATTTTTCTGTCAAGTTCTGCAAGTTCTGGCACTTTTCGATAGACTTCTAATTTTCTATCATTTATAGTTTGCTCATTGTTTTGTCTTTTTTGCTCATATTCGCGCAAAATATTACTTACATGGCGTTTGTGCACTTAAAATCACTCCTTGCTTAATTCTTTCATAAGTTCGATTTCCCAATCTGCTAGTTCACCTGTGCGAGCAGTATTTGGTTGTATATTTTTGTCAGATTTTTTGAATTCAGGATCGTGTGCGATGATTTCTTCGATAGTAAACAGATTTTTTTCTTTAAATGAAAGTAAAATCTTGTCTAAATACTGAAAACTGAACTTCCCTATAGAGTCGTTCATTCGATTAACTGCAAGTTCTACAATGTCAGGCGCAAAACCATAATTTATAAAGTGTAAGATATATCTTTCTTCAACAGGTTGAGGATCACGACCGTAAATTTTCAGTGCTTTCATCATAGCATCGAACACCGGTTTTTCGGCGTACTTGCTGGCGATATAGTTTGTAGCATCATTGTGATTTGCGATGCCCATATCAATCCATAAATGTGCCTCGCGCTCAATATCCATACGACGTGGCACGGTTGAAGTTTTACTTTTTAGATACATTAAAAGTTCGACTATAACTTCAGCTGGAAGTTTTAATCTGTCATATATGTATAGCAAAGTTTTAAGATATCCTTCGGTGAGAGCTTTTCCTAAAACGCTTTCACAAGTGTCACAAACAGCAGAAAATCGTTTATCTGAGCGTGCATCACGAAGTTCAGCAACTGTATATTTCGGTTTGTCAGTAAAACCTATAGATTGTTTTGGTTTATCATCGTTTTGACGCTTTACAACTTGCATAGCTGTCAGTTCGTAAATTGCAAGGTCATATCGTTCTTTGCTAAAATTTAGGTGTTTCATAGCGTTTGTTGGCGTGAATTTTTTTTTCGCACGTGACATATAGAGATATAAAAGTGCAGCATCAGGGTTTGACGATAGCAAAATTTTATCGACCAAATCGCCTTTTAACACGCAAAAATCATCTGTATTTAATATAAGGTCTGAAATTGCCATAGTTTCTCCTTTGATTTGTTATATAACTATGATACTATAAAAATGTAAACTTTTCAAGCAAATTAAATATAATTTTAAATTCTGAAAAAAAGTTCTTGAAACTATCGAAAATGTGTGTTATAATACATAAGCAAATAATAATTGATATCGGACAAGGCTGCATGTGACTCTAAATTAGTCTGACGCAATGCCAATCTTCGAACCATGTCAGGCGGGGAACCGAGCAGCATTAAGATGTTTTTGCGTGTGCCGTCGGGTCGCTGGTTTACCGATGTTCATGCAGTCTTGTCGGATATCAAAAGTTTATTTGCTTTTTATTTGTATGGAGGTTTTTTGTTATGTATCAAGCACTTTATAGAAAATACAGACCGAAAACTTTTTCAGATGTTGTGGGTCAAAGTCATATTACAACGATTTTGAAAAACCAAATTGAAAAAGATAGAACTTCTCATGCATATATTTTCACAGGAACTCGAGGAACGGGTAAAACTTCGTGTGCTAAAATTTTAGCGCGTGCGATAAACTGTACAAACCCACAAAATGGCGACCCTTGTAACCAGTGCGAAGCGTGTCTTTCGGTGCTTAGTGAAAGTTCGATGGACGTGTCTGAAATTGATGCGGCATCTAATAATAAGGTAGATGATATCCGTGATTTATTAGAAGAAACGCGATATACACCGTCTAGTTTGAAAAAACGAGTATATATTATAGATGAAGTGCATATGCTTACAACGCAGGCTTTTAATGCATTATTAAAAACACTCGAAGAGCCACCAAAACATGTGCTTTTTATTCTCGCAACAACCGAAATTCATAAGGTTTTACCAACGATTTTATCTAGATGTCAACGTTTCGATTTTAAGCGAATTAATATGTATGATATCTCAGAGCGACTAGTTGAAATCGCCACATTAGAAGGTTTTACACTTAATTCTGACGCTGCTGACATCATAGCCAAACTTGCTGATGGTGGACTTAGAGATGCACTTTCAATACTTGATAGATGTATAGTTAGCGATGAGAATGTGATTACAGCTCAAATGGTGTGCGACAGGGTTGGTGCAATTGATTATAGCAAGCTTATTTCACTTATGGATTACTCAATTTTTGGTGAAACTTTACGTGCTATTGAGCTTATAAATGAACTATATAATGATGGCATTGAAATTTCAAGCGTTCTTTCGCAAATGCTAACTTTATCACGTGATATGCTTATGTTTAAAATCACTAAAGATCCATCGTTCGGTATAATTTACAATGTATCTACTGAGAAGTTTGGGCAAATGTGTGAGGCTATAAATGAGCAGCGTTTGACAAGTTTTATTGATATAATTTCGAATTCCCTAAGTATTTTGCAAAAATCGCAGAATAAGAAGATTGATGTTGAATTATGTGTGATAAAATTATGTAAGAACGTAGTATCTGATAACACTTCGATTGAAGATAGAATGCTTATTCTTGAAGATAAGGTTACAAATTACAAACCGACGGTTATTACGCAAAATGTAGTTGTTGAATCGGATAAAGTTCCTATGAAACAGGTGGAAAAATCCGTGCCAAAAGCACCAAGAAAACCTTCAAATCCAGAAGAAAAAGGGACTCAAAACGTTGAGCAATATAGACATTTACTTCGTAATTTGCGTAGTGTATATAAAAATCGAGAACTAATTTTTTTAAATGAAAACTCAAAAGCGTTGTTTTATAGCGACCGAATTGAAATTTTGGTTGACGATGAAATAACATATAATATGGTTGCATCTGTTGAAAAACGTCAAAAAATTGGCGAAAAGGCAACCGAACTTTTTGAAAAAGACCTATTTATAGAGGTTAGATTTGAAAGTGACTCAAATGAACAAGCAAGTACGGAAAATTCGCTAGATAGCGTGCTTGAAAGGGCTTGCAAAAATAATATTACAATCAAAAATATGGAGGACTAAAATATGAAACCAGGAAAAATGAACGGCGGAATGAATATGGCTAGCATGCTTAAACAAGCTCAAAAAATGCAAGCGGATATGACTAAATTACAAGCTGAACTTGAAAAACGCGAATACACCGCATCATCTGGTGGTGGAATGGTAACTGTAACGGTTGCTGGTGCTAACAATATAGTAAAACTTGATATAAAACCAGAGGTTGTAGACGCTGACGATATCGAAATGTTACAAGATTTAATTATGACTGCAGCAAACGAAGCGCTAAAAGTTGCTGACGAAACTTCAGCTGCTGAAATGAAAAAAGTAACAGGTGGAATGGGTCTTCCAGGCGGAATGTTCTAAGATGGATAATTTTGCACCGTCAATTGAAGATTTAATCGAGCAATTCGCAAAACTTCCTGGTATTGGCGCAAAAACCGCACAAAGACTCACATTTCACGTATTGAATATGGAAATGGATGATGTCAAAAAGTTTTCAGATGCACTGATTAATGCAAAAGAAAAGATAAAACTTTGCAAAAATTGCCAAAATCTAACGAGCGAAGAAATTTGTGAAATTTGTCGAGATAAAACACGTGATGAAAGTACAATTTGCGTAGTTTCAGATCCGAAAGATATCGTAACTTTCGAGAAAACGCGTGAATATAAAGGGCTTTATCATATTTTGCATGGAACGATTTCTCCAATTGCGAATATAGGACCTGATGACATAAAAATCAAGGAACTTTTGCATCGTTGTGCAGAGCAAGAAATTAAAGAAATTATCGTTGCAACAAACCCAGACACGAATGGCGAAGCTACGGCAATGTACATAAAAAGGCTGTTAAAACCTTTTGAAATTAAGGTTACAAGACTAGCTTTTGGCATACCTGTTGGAGGTAATTTAGAATATGTTGACGAAGTGACACTAATGCGTGCACTAGATGGTCGACGTGAAATTTAGGAGTGAAAAAATATGATTTTATCGGGAATGGAAATTGAAAAACAAATGGGTAAAACCATTTTTATCGAACCTTTTGATAAATCAAAGGTTAACCCGAATAGCTATAATTTGTCGCTACATAATGAACTTTTGGTGTATGAAAATGACGAATTAGATATGAAAACACCAAATCCAACAACAAAAATCGAAATTCCGGAAGATGGTTTATGGCTTGAACCTGGAAAATTATACCTAGGTAGAACTGTAGAGCATACAAGTACGGATAAATATGTTCCGATGCTTGAAGGACGCTCATCAACTGGTCGTTTGGGTTTATTTATCCACGTTACAGCTGGCTTTGGAGATATTGGTTTTTCAGGATATTGGACACTTGAAATTTTCTGTGTTCAACCAATAAAAATTTATCCAGGAGTTGACATTTGTCAAATTTATTATCACAATATAGACGGTGAATATACATTATATAAAAGTGGAAAATACCAAGGAAATACTGGTATTCAGCCAAGTCTTATGTATAAAGATTTCGAAAACAAATAAAATTAAGCCACCTAATTTTTTAAAGTTAGGGTGGCTTTTTGGTGTTTAAGGAGGAACTTTTGAGAAAAAAACGTAAATTACTAAGATTTTTGTTCAATTTAGCAATTGTTTGTACGATAATTGGATTTTATGCATTTAAAATAGAACCTAATTTACTTATCACGAGAGAAATTGAAATAGAAATTAACGAAAGCCCTCAAAATGAATTGAAGATTGTATTGTTTTCGGATACGCATTTCAAAGAAGACACGTCAGAGGCGTATGTGCAAAATATTGTTGACACAATTAACGAACAACAAGGTGACGTCGTTATGTTTTTGGGAGATTTGATAGATGACCAAGCAAAAAGTCCGGTTGATATTGATTATATAACTCAAAAGTTTAGTGAAATTGACGGTTTGAAACTAGCAATTATGGGAAATCACGATTACGGTGGAAACGCAGAACGGACATATAAGGAAATTATGAGCGATTCTGACTTTGAAATATTAATAAATGACATAGTGTCAGTTGGCGATATAACAATAGTTGGTGTCGATGATATGATTTTTGGTGAACCCAATTATGATATTTTGAATCAGTTTACCAACGCAGATAACGTTGTTCTAATGCTACACGAGGGCGATATGATAGAGGATTTGGATAAAACTTTTGATATCGCATTTTCGGGACATTCACACGGTGGGCAAATCGCAATTCCATATATAAAGGATTGGATTATGCCTGCTGGCACAAGAAATTACGTTAGCGGACTTTACGAAGAAGATAAAATTTATGTCACAAGTGGGATTGGCACTACATTTATTGATGCAAGGTTGTTTTGCAAGCCAGAAATTGTGGTTGTGACTTTAAAATATTAAGGAGAAAAAATAATGATACCTAACTGCCCAAAATGCAACTCAGAATATGTTTACGAGGATGGGAATATGCTGATTTGCCCTGAATGTTCGCACGAATGGAATGCCGAAACTGATGCGCAAAATGATTTAGCAAACGCAATAAAAGATATTAATGGGAACGTTTTAAGCGATGGCGACAGCGTTACTATTGCGAAAACACTTAAAGTTAAAGGTGCAACATCGGATTTAAAAATCGGAACGAAAGTTAAAAATATTCGTCTGGTTCCAGATGCTACAGATGGTCACGATATCGAGTGTAAAATAGATGGATTTGGTGCAATGAAATTAAAATCTAGCGTGGTTAAAAAAGCATAATTTAGTGCTTTATTTGCACAGAGTACGTCTGAATTTTATAAAAAGAGCCTGTACAAAGCGTACAGGCTGAAAATTATTCATAATCTTTAGTTAAAGAATTTAACATATCATTATAGATTCGTTCTGCGTTTTTCTTGAACTGCGTCTCTAAAAGAGCTGCTTGCGATTGACTTACAACCATAAAGTCCATACTGAAAATATCTTCCATTTTCATAGTTACAACGTAATCATTTTCGTCGCGTTTTACAGTTTTTGTCTCAATACAATCATTTCTGCGTATTTCTTTGGTTACGCGAAGCGCCGAAATATTTGCAAGCTGGCGAACAGAGAGTGGTAGCTTGTTTTCAAATGCCTCAGAAGTTGCGATTCCTTTTTGAGTAATTGAAAAATGGTCTTTACCAGAAATTGCTGTTTTTTCGATGTGCGAAGATTCAATTAATTGCAAAAAAGCTTCATTAATTTGAAAATAGTCAAAACCATCATCACACCAAGTGCAAATGTCTAAAATTTTATCAAAAACGATAGGGAATTTGACAAAAGTTAGCGAATATAATATTAAAAATTTAATTTCATCATTAGAACGAATAAAACCTCGTCTTACCAAGAAAATCACCTCATATGCTTTCAGTCTTACGATAGTATAACACATATTGAAAGAAAAATCAATCAGAAAAAAATTAAAAAAATATAAAAAAAAGCTTGCAATGTGTGAGAAGATGTGTTAAAATAACTAAGAATGATAAATACACACGCAAGGTTTTGGATTATTGGTGTTTGCCTAGAGGTAAATAAGTAGTCTAAAAAACTTTGTGGAGGAAAAAACCAAAAGGAGACAAACAATATGTCAGTTATTTCAATGAAACAACTTCTTGAAGCAGGCGTGCACTTCGGTCACCAAACAAGAAGATGGAACCCAAAAATGGACGAATACATTTTCACAGAAAGAAATGGTATTCACATTATCGACCTTCAAAAAACAGTTAAAAAATTAGAAGATGCTTACTACTTCGTTCGTGACGTTGCAGCTGAAGGCGGCGAAATTCTTTTCGTTGGTACTAAAAAACAAGCTCAAGACGCTATCAAAGAAGAAGCAGAAAAAATCGGTATGTACTATGTAAACGCTCGTTGGTTAGGTGGTATGCTTACTAACTTTAAAACAATGCGTCGTCGTATCGACAGATTAAATCAACTTAAAAAAATGCAAGAAGACGGCACTTTCGACCTACTTCCTAAAAAAGAAGTTATTAAATTAGGTCTTGAAATCGCTAAACTTGAAAAATATCTTGGTGGCGTTAAAGGAATGAAAAAAATTCCTGGTGCTTTATTCATCATCGACCCAAGAAAAGAAAAAAATGCTATTGCTGAAGCTCACAAATTAGGTATTCCAGTTGTTGCTATCTGTGACACAAACTGTGATCCTGATGAAGTTGACTACGTAATCCCAGGTAACGACGATGCTATCCGTGCGATCAAACTAATCGCTGAATGTATGGCAAACGCTGTTGTTGAAGGCAGACAAGGTCAAGACGTAGTAGAAGCAGAAGTTGCAACTGAAGCAGCTGCTGAGTAATTAAAAAGACGAAAGTCCGTAATAATTTTATTGCGGACTTTATTTAAAGATAACCTTAATTTATTAATATTGGAGGAAATTAAAATGGCATTTACAGCTCAAGATGTAAAAAAATTACGTGAACAAACTAACGCAGGTATGATGGATTGTAAAAAAGCTCTTACTGAAGCAAACGGCGACTTCCAAGGTGCTGTTGAATATTTAAGAGAAAAAGGACTTGCTGCTGCTGCTAAAAAAGCTGGCCGTGTTGCTGCTGAAGGTATGGTTGTTGCAAAAACTTGTGAAAATGGTATTGGTGCTATCTTAGAAGTTAACTCTGAAACTGACTTTGTATCAAAAAATGCTGAATTCCAAAAATTCACTTCAGACCTTGCTGATGTTATTATAAACGAAAACCCAGCTGATGTTGAAGCTTTAGCTGCTTGCGCTATGGACGGAAAAACTGTTGCTGAAGTGCTTACAGATAAAATCTTAACTATCGGTGAAAAATTAGAAATCAGACGTTTCGTACGTAAAGATGCTGAAACTGTAAACGTTCCATATATCCATATGGGCGGTAGAATCGGCGTTCTTGTTTCAATGAAAGTTTCAGAAAACATCAAAGGAAATGAAGCTGTTGTTACTTTAGGTAAAGATGTTTGTATGCAAATCGCTGCTATGCGTCCTGCTTACCTTTGTCGTTCTGAAGTTGAATCAACTGATCTTGAAAAAGAAAGAGAAATCTTACTTGCTCAAGCTTTAAATGAAGGCAAACCACAAAATATTGCTGAAAAAATGGTAGCTGGTCGTATCAACAAATTCTATGAAGAAAACTGTCTTTTAGACCAAGCTTACGTTAAAGAAAACAAAATCTCTGTTTCAGCTCACGCTGCTGCAGTTGCTAAAGAAATCGGTGGAGAAATCGAAATCGTAGCATTCACTCGTTTTGAAACTGGTGAAGGTATTGAGAAAAAAGAAGACAACTTTGCTGCTGAAGTTGCTCAAATGTCTAAATAATAAAATGATTTTCATTAGCCATAGGGAATCCTATGGCTAATTATTTATAAGTAGGTAATTTATGAATGAGATTAAAACTAAACTTAAAACAACTCTCGGAGCAAATTTAATAGTTGCAACTTATACAGTTGTACTTTTTTTAGCTTTAACAAATATAGTTACGATTTTTAAAACTTTTGCGACTTATTTGTCATATTTATCACCGTTTTTTGTTGCAATATGCATAGCTTTTATCTTTA
Organism: Clostridia bacterium; assembly: GCA_044426345.1. GTDB lineage: Bacteria > Bacillota > Clostridia > Oscillospirales > Butyricicoccaceae > CAYJLC01. The sequence continues at coordinate 10,517 of JAWXUP010000019.1, forward strand.
ATTTGCCGATGAAATTTATCGAATCAAAGCTATTATCAAAATTTGATATGTCAAAAAACATCAAAAGAATATTATCTGTTCTACTAACATTTACTTTATTTTTTGCAATAGTAACAGGGTTAATAATGTTTATCTATCCGCAAATGGAAGATAGCATCATAACTCTCTCATCATCGATTCAAGGATATGTTATTAATTTTGAGGCAATGGCTAGTGACATTTTGATTAGATATGAAATCCCACAAGAAGTTGTTACTATTTTAGATGCTCAGTTTGCAAAAGTGGTTGATTTAATGACTCAAGCTTTGACGAATTTCGTACCATATACAATTAATTTATCAATTCAGCTAGTTTCTAGTGCTTTTAACTTGATTTTGTCATTTATTTTAGCACTTTATATGCTTATTGGCAAAGAATCTTTAATTACTAACATGAAAAGATTGATTTATGCAATTTTTAGCAAAAAAATAGGCGATGAAGTTATTAGAATATCGGCGCTTACCAATAAAACTTTTAGTAGTTTTATTGGAGGACAACTTACAGAAGCTTGCATTTTGGGTTGTTTGGTGACTATTGGTATGATTTTACTGCGTCTAGAATATGCATTGCTAATTGGTGCAATAATGGGAGTTATGGCAGTTATTCCTATCTTTGGAGCATTTGTTGGTGCGATTCCTGGTGTTGTAATTTTAATGATGATAAGCCCTATGAAAGCAGTAATTTTTGTAGTATTCATAATTATTTTACAGCAAATCGAAGGTAACTTGATTTATCCTCGTGTTGTTGGAAGCTCAATAGGAATTTCGGGATTATGGATAATGTTCGCACTACTACTGGGTGGTGGATTATACGGTGTTGTAGGTATTTTATTGGGAATTCCATTATTTGCTGTTCTTTATATATTAGTTGGCGAGTGGACGAGTGCGCGCCTACAAATGAAAAAAATTAAAATTGAAGACCGAGAAGTTCTTGATATAAAAGAAACAATAGATGAAAAAAACTCGAAATAGATTAAAATCCACTTTAAAAGGTGGATTTTTTAAAACTTTTGATTAAAAAATTACTAAAAAAATATTAAGTTAAAAATATAACAAAAATCTTGAATTAATTTCTTTTTTATGGTAGAATAATAATATATCAAATATAAGTTAAATTTTAGACTTAAACTTAACTGTCAATCTAAAGTTTCAACTTTGAATTTTATGTATTATATTTAAGGAGTGTTTTCAATGAAAAAGTTTGACATAGTATCTCTTGGTGAAATCTTAATAGATTATACACCACGTGAAAAATCGCAGTCAGGAATGGCGGTTTTTGAACAAAATCCAGGAGGAGCACCTGCAAACGTTATGGTTTCTGCAACAAAATTAGGGTTAAAAACGGCTTTTATTGGAAAAATTGGACAAGATATGCAAGGTGACTTTTTAAGAAAAACTCTTGACGATCAAAATATTGAGACAAAGGGATTGATTTCAGATCCAAATTATTTCACTACACTAGCTTTTGTTAGCATAGATGAAAATGGTGAGAGAAATTTTGCGTTTGCACGAAAACCTGGCGCAGATACAATGCTAAGAGCAGATGAAGTGAATCTTGAAATTGTAGAAAATGCAAAAGTTTTCCATTTTGGTTCGTTATCTTTGACGGATGAAATAGCGCGAGAAGCAACATTTTTTGCAGTTAAAAAGGCGAAGGAAGCTGGAGCAATCATTTCATATGATCCAAATTATCGTGCACCACTTTGGAACTCGAAAGAACAAGCAATTGAGCAAATGAAATCACCACTGGAATTGGTAGACATTTTAAAAATCTCAGATGAAGAAACCGAACTTATGACAGGTGAAATCGACCCTTATAGAGCTTGTGAAGTTCTATTATCTATTGGTATCCCAGTTGTAGCAATTACTTTGGGAGCTGATGGTGCTCTTATTGCAACAAAAGATGGAGTTTCGCACGTAAAAGGTTTTAAACCACAAAGAATTTGTGATACAAATGGAGCTGGAGATTCGTTTTGGGGTGGATTTTTATATAAAGTTATAGTAAATGGTAATAAACCATGTGAAATTACAATAGAGGAAGCGGTTGAAAATGCTTTTTTTGCAAATGGAGTAGCAAGTTTGTGTGTAGAAAATTTTGGGGCGATACCGGCTATGCCCACAATTGAAACTGTAAATGAAAGATTGGCAACCTTGGTATAATGCTCTCAAATGGTTAAATTAGATGTTTAGGAGAAGGTTATGAAGAATTTTACGTTGAACATAGGCGACAGACAAGATTTAGTAAGTATTCCTAAGGAAAATATTCAAGATGTATTATATGTGAATGAATACGAAAAAAGGGAACGTGAGGTTTTCGAGGAAATCGATTTTGCCTTGAAAAATCCAATCGGCACAGCTCGTCTGAAGGATATTTTGAAAAAGCGTGAAAAAATTGTAATTATAACTAGTGATATTACTCGACCTATGCCATCTTACAAGGTTTTACCTCAACTATTAGAAGAAATTTATCTATCTGGCGTTGAAAAAGATGATATAACTATAGTTTTTGCACTTGGTAGTCATCGTCCACATTCAGAGGCTGAAATGATAAAGCTTGTTGGTGAGGACGTTTTTAGAACTATTAGATGTGTTGACAGCAATCCTAACGACTGCATAAATATGCAAAAAACAAAAGCTGGTACACCGGTTGATATTACGCGTATTGTGGCAGAGGCGGATCGCCGAATTTGTTTGGGAAACATTGAATATCACTATTTTGCAGGATATTCCGGAGGAGCAAAGGCGATTATGCCAGGTGTTGCAACTCGTGAATCTATACAAAATAACCACAAAATGATGATTTTACCAGAGTGCCATGCAGGTAATATAGAAACAAATCCATTGCGTCTGGACCTTGAAGAAGCTGCACAAATTTGTGGAGTTGATTTCATATTAAATGTGGTTCTTGATGAGAAAAAGCAAATAGTTTATGCAGTGGCTGGCGATATTACTTTAGCTCATCGTGAAGGCTGTAAAAAGTTAGATAAAATCTACAAAAAAACCATAAAACAAAAAGCTGATATAGTTATTGTTTCTCAAGGTGGAGCACCGAAAGACCTTAATTTATATCAAACGCAAAAAGCTCTTGACAATGCCAAACATGCTGTTAAAAACGGTGGAATTATTATTTTAGTGGGTAGTTGTAAAGAGGGTTTAGGCGAAAAAACTTTTGAGGATTGGATAACTCAAGCTGAAAAACCAGGAGATTTAATAACCAAAATTAAGCAAGATTTTAAGCTTGGTGGTCATAAAGCAGCTGCTATCGCTATGATTTTGGAAAATGCAGAAATTTATCTAGTTTCAGATATGGAGGATTCATTTGTTGAAAGTATATTTATGCAACCATTTCATAATATACAGACAGCTTATGACACTGCAGTTGATAAACTCGGAGAAAATTCGAGTGTAATAATTATGCCTTATGGTGGTTCTACCTTGCCAATTTTAGAAGAATAACAGATAAATTTAATTGAAATAGTGGCAAATTTGGTTATTAGTAATAAATTTTACGTAGTTTTTAAATTTTTCTTGCTTTTCAGTTGAGTTTAGTGTATAATAAATTGAATTTAATAAGACAGTTCGTAACCATCCTGTCTATAAATAAAACTAGGACTAGAACATAGTTGGCACGCTTTAGTGTTTAATTTGTGTTTTATTTTCGGGTATTTTTGATGCGTACATTAAGTTGTACGCATTTTTTATGGAGGAAAACACTTTGGATATTGAAATAATGGATAGATATTCCGTTATAAATGAAAAAAACTTGCGAGAAATCGTTTTAATTCGTGGAAAAGGTTGTTCGTGGAGAAAATGTAGATTCTGCGATTATCATCTGGATTTTTCTAGAAATGAGCAAGAAAATGATGAGTTAAATGCAAAAGAACTTGCGAAAATTACTGGCGTGCATAAAAAATTGGAAGTTATAAATTCTGGTAGTTTTGTAGATTTATCACTAACGACATTAGATTTAATCGAGAAAATTTGCGTTGATAAAGGTATTTTAGAGGTTCATTTTGAGTGCCACTGGAATCACCGTGAGGAAACTTTTGCGATTCGTAAGAGATTTAATGATTTAGGCATTAAAGTTAAAATAAAAATAGGAGTTGAAACTTTTAATGCGATTTTTAGAGAATCTTATCTAGTTAAAGGTATTTCTACTGATAATCCACAGGAAATTGCGAAATATTTCGACGAATGTTGCTTGCTTCAAGGTATACCGGGGCAAACTTCACAATCTATGATTGAAGATATTGAAATCGGTCTTGCGAATTTTGAACGTGTTTGCGTGAATATTATGCAAGAAAATGGTATGCCGATTAAGCCTGACCCATCAGTTATATTACAATTTGTAGATAAAGTTTATCCTATATATAAAGAAAATGATAGGGTAGATATTTTGATGGAAAACACTGCTTTTGGCGTTGGAGGAGTTACTACAAATGCAAAATGAAATTATATTAATTAGCACACTTTTGATAACATATCTCGGTGTTTTGGCATTCTACAAAATACTTGGTAGAGCAGGTCTTTATGTATGGACTGCGATAGCTACTATTTGTGCTAACATTGAGGTATTAATCTTGGTTGATGCATTTGGAATGGAGCAAACTCTGGGGAATATTCTTTTCGCATCGACGTTTTTGGTTACCGATCTTTTATCTGAACTTGAAGGTAAAGAATTTGCTAATAAAGCAGTAAAAGTCGGAATTTTAACCAGCGTTGCTTTCGTTTTGATATCGCAATCGTGGTTTTTGTATGTCCCTAATGCAAATGATTTTGTTATGCCATCTATTCAAATGGTGTTTTCGAATACGCCTAGATTACTTACTGTAGGAATTTTGGTGTATACGATTGCTCAAGTTTTTGATGTTTGGTTTTACCATTATATTTGGGAAAAAACAACGAAAAAGTTCGGCGACTCAAAAAAAGGATTGTGGATTAGAAATAATGGTTCAACGCTAATTTCACAACTTTTTAATACGTTATTATATACTTTTGGGGCATTTTCAGGAATTTTTGATATAAATACACTGCTAAGTATTTGTATTTCTTCTTATCTGATTTTTATAGTGACGAGCCTTGTTGATACGCCTATTGTTTATTTTGCACGAGCTACGAAAAAATAATTTTTCGTACAGATTCACTAAAAAACTGAAACTAAATTATGGTAAAATAACGAAAAAATTTGTCTTAGTTCTCTTGCGTTTTGTGTGAAAAAAATGTATAATTAAAGTACAAAAATTGTAGAAAGAGGATTTTTATTATGATTTATACTATTAAAAATGACATTTTGTCTGTCGATGTAAATAGCAAAGGCGCAGAACTTTGGTCAATCAAAAAAGATGGAACGGAGTATTTATGGCAAGGTGATGCTACTTATTGGACAAACCGTGCTACGACACTTTTCCCTTACATTGCGCGTTTAAATGACGGAAAATATACGCTAGATGGCAAAGAATATAGTATGCAAATTCACGGATTTGCAAAACTTATGGACTTTTCAGTAAAAAGTCACACAGAAAGTGAAATAGTTATCGGTTTTGATGCGAACGAAGAAACGTTGGCACAATATCCGTTTTTATTCTCTTTTTCAATGACATTTTCGCTAGAAGGTGACACAATTATCACAAAATACACAGTAGAAAATAGCGATGACAAAACTATGTATTTTGGCGTAGGTGGTCACACAGGCTTTAATGTTCCTATGGACGATGGTTTAGAATTTACTGATTACGTACTAGAATTTAGCGAAGAAAATGAACCAACTAAGGTTATTTTTGATGAAAAATGCCTAGTTACTGGTGAAATGGAACCTATTGGCTTTAGCAAAACTTTAAAATTAAGACACGATTTATTCGATGCTGATGCAATTTTAATGACAGATATGCCAAAAACGGTTGCAATCAAGTCTGAAAAAGGCGAAAAAAGCGTTATTGTAAGTTATCCACAAATGCCTTATCTAGCAGTTTGGCACAAACCAAAAATGGAAGCACCATATGTTTGTATCGAACCATGGTCTTCGACTCCTTCTCGTGCAGATAGAATTGAGGATTTGTCAAAACAAGAAAATTTAGTTTCGCTTGAAGCTAAAGGAACTTACGAAAATACTTGGACAATTACTATAAAATAATAATTTTTACACATTACTATCCGTTGGAGATAGTTTGCATTCAAACATTTAATGTAAGTTAGTTTTGTGATATAATCTATAGAAGTTTAAGCTGATGGAATAAAATCTGTTAGCTTAAACTTTTCAAATGCATAAAGGAGCAAAGTTATGCCTAAAAAAAATGATATTGATAAGATTGATCGTAAAATTATCCAAATGTTAACTAAAAATGCGCGAGTTACCGTTAAGGAAATTGCAAGCGAAGTTTTTTTGTCATCTCCATCTGTTTGTGCGAGGATTGCAAAACTTGAACGCGATGGCATTATCAGTGGTTACACAGTAGTGTTGAATAATGAAAATCTCGGATTTCAGGTTCATGCTTTTGTGCAAGTTGATGTCAAAATTATGGACAAAGAAAAGTTTTTTGAGGATATTAGGCACAATGAGTGTATAATAAATTGTTATAATACGGCTGGGGAATATTCTGAAATGCTAGAGGTTAAAGCCGAAAATATGCATGGACTTGAGAAATTATTGGCAAAATTTCAAGTTTATGGTGATATTAAAACAAATATCATTTTTTCAAAGTTACAAATGTAGTGCTTTTTAGAAAATGATGTGCCGAATTTACTTATAACTCTCCCTTTGAGATTGTACATCTTAGAGGGATTTTTTATATTATAGTAGTCATAAACCTAATTAAATAAATGAAAAAGCTTATTTTGAGTTAATAAATTTATTTTTAGCGAAAAGTTCTTGACTTTATCAAACTAAAGAGTATAATTAGCTCATACAACAAAGGTGTTGCGTGAAAAACGTAGCACCTTTTTATTATTGTCTGCGAAGGAGATTAGCTGAATGACTTTAGATGAAAGAAAAAATAAAATTTCCCAGGAAATTGAAACATTAACCCAAAAATGCTACGAAGTTTCAAATTACCTAACAGAAAACCCAGAAATTTCTTTAGAAGAAGAGAAATCTAGTGTTTATGTCGCTGGATTTTTGAAAAATGAGGGATATGACGTAGAAATGCCATATAAAAATGTGCAATATTCCTTTTTAGCTGTAGACAAAGCTAAGGAGAGCAAAAATTTACCTAAAATTGCGATTTTGTGCGAATACGATGCACTACCAGATATCGGTCACGGTTGTGGACACTCTGTAAGTTGTGGGATATCACTTCTTTGTGCTCTTGCAATAAGACAAGCACTTGAGGATTTTCCTATGCAAATCGATATTATTGGTACACCAGCTGAGGAATTTGGTGGAGGAAAAATACTTCTTGCTGATGCGGGAGCGTTTGATGGCTATGAATTTGCAGCAATGGCTCATTTATTTGTTAAAAATGCACCTGTTTTTAAAGTCTTAGCCTCGGTTGATATGGACGTCAAATTCTTCGGCAAAAGTGCGCACGCATCGGCAACGCCTTGGGAAGGTCGAAATGCGTTAAATGCTGTTCAGTTATTTTTTCACGCCCTCGATATGATGCGACAACATTTGACTCCAGACTGTCAAATTCATGGTGTAATCACAAATGGTGGTGTTTTGCCGAGTATTGTTCCCGAAGAGGCTAGTTGCTATATTTATCCACGTGCGGGTTCTATGCAAAATCTAAATTTGTTGTGGGATAGAATGGAAAAATGTGCAAAAGGTGCAGCAATGGCTACTGAAACTACCTGCGAAATAAAAAGTTTATACCCTGCATACGGCGATTTATATAGTACGCCGACTGGTCAAAAACTGATGTACGATTTATTCAGAGAGCAAGAAATGCCGTTCGAAGATGAAATTATAGCACTTGGTTCTACGGATATTGGCAATGTTGACCTACTAATTCCATCGTTCCAACCAGGTGTGAAAATCGGAAATGACCCAGATATTAAATTGCATTCAAAAGAGTTTGCAGATCTTATGAAATCAGATGAGGCGATAATATCCTTAAAAAACGGAGCGAAAATTATTGCTAATTTGTGCTTAAATTTAGCATATGATAAAGAAACTCTAGCACAAATAAAATTAGAACATAGCGCACATAGAAAAGCTTAAAATAAATTAAATTAGCATAAAACTTTATTTTATTAGGTAAAATATAGATATTAACATTATAAAATACAGAATAAGAAAAAAGTTCTTGACTTTATCTGAATAAAATGTATAATATAAACAGATGACAAAGGTGTCGTATCCAAAGGGATACTGCACCTTTTTTTATTTTTTTAGGAGGAAATTTATTATGGTAGTAGAAAGTATTAGAAAATCAGCGTACACTTGTTCAGAGTATGTTCCAGGAAAAAGCACAGACCAAGTTCGCGAGGCTTATGGTTTAGATAGAGTTGTAAAACTTGGCTCAAATGAAAATTCATATGGTCCTTTCCCAGGCACTATTGAGGCGATGGCAAAGGAAATCACAAGACTTAACATTTATCCTGAGAAAAATTACGTTAAACTTAAAGATTTACTTGGTGAAATGTACGGAGTTAACGCAGATTGGGTTGGACTAGGTCACGGTGCAGGTAACGTTCTAGATGTTCTTGCAAAAACTTTTCTTGAAGAAGGCGACGAAGTTATCGTTCCTGAAAAAACTTATGGTTTATATTCAGAAATTTCAAAAGTTATGGGTGCTACAGTTGTTACAACTCCTATGAAAAATGAAATACACATAGATTTAGATGCAGTTAAAGCTGCGATTACTGATAAAACAAAATTAATTTACATCTGTAATCCAAACAATCCAACTAGCGTTTTAGAAGATAAAGGCGAACTTACAGAACTTATTAAAGGCTTGCCAAAAAACACTTGGTTAATTCTTGATGAAGCGTATGCAGAATTTTCAAATCCAGAAGATTTACCAGATGCAATCAAACTAATGCAAGAAGATTATAACTTAATTCGCGTTAGAACTTTCTCAAAATACTATGGTTTAGCTGGTGGACGTATTGGATATTGCGTTGCAAAACCAGACGTTACAGATATGTACAACACAGTAAGTGAACCGTTTAATTCAAATCGTATCGGTCTTGCTGGAGCGGTTGCTTTACTTGAAAATTGCAAAGAAGAAGCAAAATTCTATGCTGACAAAATGAACGACGACAGAGCGATGATGACATCAAAAATGCGTGCAATTGGTCTTGAAGTTGTTGAGTCTGGTACAAACTTTATTTTCTTTAAAACACCATACGATGCAGGTGAAATCGGTGAATTATTACTTAGAAAAGGCGTTATTGTTCGTCCTTGTGGTGGTTGGTCTTATCCAAATCATATCCGTGTAAGTATTGGTAACACTGAAGAAAATATGGAATTTATCGCAAAACTTGGTGAAGTTTTAGACGATTTAGAAAAGTAATTTATTTTACGTATTGCAAATTAGATGAGATTTTTGCGATATATATAAATTAAAATAAAAAGTATAAGGGGTTTTTCAAATGACTAAAGAAATGAGTACTTTTAAAAAGTATCTAATCTTACTAATTTTAGGTGCATCTGCAGGTGCAATCTATATCTTGCCGTACATTAAGTACACTTTTTACGCAGAAACAATGCAAGTTATGAATATAACAGATGCACAAAGTGGTTTCTTGCTTTCAATGTATGCAATTGGTTGTATCGTTTTATACATTCCAGGTGGTATACTTGCCGATAAAATTCAACCAAAATGGGCAATCGCAGTTTCATTATTTATCACAACAATGTTTACTTTTGTTTTTGCATTCACATTTGACTATGCAACAGCGTGTGTAATTTGGTTTTTCTTAGCTTTTTGTAGCTGTTTCGTATTCTGGGCAGCGATTTTAAAAGCAGTTCGTGTAATTGGTAAACCTGAAGAACAAGGCCGTATGTATGGTATTTATTATGCAGCAAACGGTGGTGCAAGTGCTATTATTAGTACACTTTGCTTAAATACATATTCAGCAACAAACGGTGGTGACGTAACTCACGGTATGTTTATGGCTTGTATGGTAATGGCAGCGTTTACTGCTCTTTGTACAATCCTTGTTTTAATATTCGTTCCATCTCAAACTAAAGAAGAAATTGCAGCTAAAGGCGAAGATGAAAAATTCAAAATTTCAGACCTTGGTAAAGTTTTTTCAAACAAATATATCTGGATTTTATCAGCGATGTTCTTCTGTATCTACGGTGTTTACAGTTGTTCAACTTATTTCACTCCATATGTAACGGATATTTTAGGATATTCTTCAGAAGAATCAAGTTTAATGAATATCGTTCGTGTATACGGTGCAATGTTCGCAGTTCCACCAATCGCTGGTTACCTTGCAGACAAAGTTTTCAAATCTACAACTAAATGGTTTGTGGTTTGTGGCTCAATGTTAACTGTAGTAGTAGTTTCTATCATAGTTTTAGGTTCAATGGGCGTAAGCGCTGGATTTATCTCATTATTAACAATCGTAGTTGGTTTCTTCGCAATGGGTCTTTACGGTATTATGTTCTCAACTATGAACGAAGCTCGTATTCCTGTTGAAGTTACTGGTACTGCAATAGGTATTGCATCAATCGTAGGTTATTTACCAGACCTTGTAATGCACACATTTTTCGGTAATTTAATCGGAAACTATGGCGAAACAGGTTATCTATACATCTTCTGGATTTTAGCAGCAATGTCAATTATTCCAGCAATTGGTGCAGCGTATATCTACAAAACAAAAGTAAAAGATTAATACAAAAATGTCCTCGGTGTCTTATGGGCATCGAGGATTTTTATTAAGGTTAGAAAGAAGGAAAATATTATGAAAATCGTAATTTGTGACTATAAAGAACCACTAAGTCGTGACCTTGACCGTGAAGTTCAGCATATTAAAAAAGGTTTGGGCGAAGACACCGAAGTAATTATATATGAATACAAAGGGGATAGGGACGAGCTTAAAGAACTTTTAAAAGATGCAGATGGCGTGCTGACTTCATATTTAGAATTTGATGCAGATTTAATTTCTTGTATGAAAAAATGTCGAGGCATTTCAATTGAGGCAACTGGTTATAATTTCGTTGATGCTGATGCTTGTGAAAATCAAAATATGGGCGTAGCAGTTATTGCGGAATATTGTACTCAAGAGGTTGCAGACCACTGTATGACACTACTTTTGGCGATTTCACGCAAATTGAAATTCTATAATAATGACATAGAAAGAAAAAAAAGCTATGATTATAACGCAACTTGTGGTATGATAAGATTAGAAGGTTCTACACTTGGCATTATGGGATTTGGGAAAATCGGTAAAGCACTTGCAAAACGTGCTCAAGGTTTTGGATTGAATGTGATTGCATACAGTCCATCTTGTACAGAAGAAATCGCAAAAGAATATGGAGTAACGCTAGCAACACCAGATGAAATTTATGCGCAGTCACATCTTATTGCACTTACAATGCGATTAACTCCAGAAAATGAAAATATCATCAATGCTGATGCGTTTGCGAAAATGAAAAATAAACCAGCTATTGCAAATATTGCAAGAGGTGCTTTAATTGATGAATCGGCACTAGTAAAAGCACTTGATGATGGTACAGTTTTTGGTGCTGGACTTGATGTTTTACGTGAAGAAACTGCAGAATATGCTTGCGCATCGCCACTTGCATACCGTGATGACGTTATTATGACTCCACACTCTGCTTTTTATTCTGATTTTGCACTCGAAGAATGCCAAAGAATTGCATCTGAAAACCTAGTTTATATGGTTAAAGGTGAACTTGATAAAGTGTTTAGAATGGTTAATAACATAAAATAAAATTTAAGCGATTAGGTTAGCTCAAAACTGGGCTAACCATTCGCAATTTGCTTTATGATATTAGCGAAAAAAAGCGAATAGGAGGAAAGAGCATTGAAAAAACATTTTGAGTTTTTGGACAAATGGGTCTACTTTGTAAGCGTTGGCGTAATTGGTATTGTGTTAGTTTTACTTCAACTGATACCAACACAGGTCACTACCACAATTGAGAGTGCGTTTAGCTTTTTGATTGGAGGATTGCAACCAATTTATATTCTTTTAAGTGTTGTTTGTTTTATCTTCTTTATTTATTTGGTGTTCAGCAAATATGCAGACGTCAAATTTGGAGGTAAAGACGATAAACCAGCCTACTCTGAATTTAGTTGGGCAGCAATGATTTTCACATCTGGCGCAGGTAGTAGTACGATAATTTTGGGTTTTGCAGAACCACTTTATTACTTGGTTACAACGCCATTTGAAATTGAACCGTACAGCAAAACAGCATACGAATATGCTCATATGTATGGACAATTTCACTGGGGATTTAGCGCATGGGCATTTTATGTTCCAGCGATTGTTGCTATAGGTTATTTCGTACATGTAAAAAAAGCTGGGAATATTACCATAGGTTCGGTTGTAACAACTTACGTGAAACATCCAAAACTTAAAGTTTTAAGTGAAAAAATTATAGATATCTTCGTAGTTTTCGGTATAGTTATGTCAATTACGACATCTCTAGGGCTTGGTGTACCAGTTTTGGCAAAACTACTTAGTTACACTTTGGGAATTGAAAATGGCGTGCATTTGCAGTATGCGGTGTTTGCGATATGGTTTATAATTTTTACTTGGAGCGTCGTTCGTGGATTAGATAAGGGTATAAAAATCCTAAGCGACCTAAATATGGGATTAATTTTCTTGTTTTTAGCAGTTTTTGTTTGTATTTCACCAATTATGGATATACTTTCGATGGAAATTAACAGTATTGGCATATATATTAGCGAATTACCTCGTATGATTTTCTATACCGACCCATTTGGTGACGGTGCGTTAGTTAGCGACTGGACAGCTTTTTACTGGGCGTGGTGGATTTCGTTCATATCTATTATGGGTATTTTCATCGCTCGTGTTTCAGCTGGCAGAACCATTCGCCAAGTTGTTGTAGGACAGCTGGTATGGGGCTCGCTTGGATGTTGTACATTCCTTGGAATTTTGGGTGGATATTCACTTCACGTTCAAAGTCAAGGGGAAATTGACCTTGTAAATTTAGTGCAAACCGAAGGAAACGAGGCAGCGATTTTAGCAATTTTTAACACACTTCCAATGGGTGATATTTTGATAATTTTAATGTGTATTTTATGTTTTGTTTTCCTCGCAACGACTATAGATTCAACAGCTTACGTATTGTCAATTGTAACATCAACTTGTAGTTACAGCGAAGAACCACCGACTTGGATACGTGCATCGTGGGCGATTGTAATTTTCTTACTAGCGATAACTTTAACTATAGTTGGCGGATTAGCGCTTATTCAAAAACTGGCAATTGTTGTTGCATTTCCACTTGTTTTTGTTATAGTTTTCTTAATTGTACTTTGCTTGAAAGTTTTAAAAGCGAATTATTCACATTTAACACGAGAAGAAATTAAACAATTGGACAATTAGAGGGCGAAAAATGGGAAAACTTTGTATTGAGCAGTTAGAAAAAAATCTAGAAATAGGCAATAGCATCTTCGAATTTTTGAATAATAATCCTGAAAACTCGGGACAAGAGAAAAAAGCTTGCAAATTTTTGACAAAGCTTTTATCAGAGCAAGGATATATAATAACATCACCGTACAAAGGTGTGAAATATTCCTTCAAGGCAACAAAAAATAATAAAAATAACCGTCCCAAAGTTGCAATTATTTGCGAATATGACGCGACGGAAGGGCTTGGTCACGCTTGTGGTCACTCGTCAAGTTCAGCAGCGAGCATTATGACAGCCTTGTCTTTTGATGATAAGTTACCGTTTGATTTAGATATCATCGGGACTCCGAACGAAGAGGTACTTGGTGGGAAAATTCAGTTATTGCAAAACTCGGCGTTTTCCGAATACGATATGGCAATTATGGCACATATGAACGCGTCGAATCAGCTATATTTTAATACGGTTGCATCGTGTGATTTATATGTGAGTTTTTTCGGTAAGGCAGCCCACAGTTCGATAAATCCATCAAGTGGAATAAATGCGTTAAATGGCGTGCGACTGATGTTTTCGGCGCTTGATATGATGAGTTCTTCACTTGAAATGGGACAAAGCATCGAAGGAATTGTCAAAGATGGGGGAAAAATTCCGAATATGATTCCTAAAAAAGCATCTGCATATATTTATCTTAGAGCAAGTAATATAAATAGTTTAAATAAGCTCAAAGAACGTGTAATTGAGTGCATAAAAGGTGTTGCAAAAGCTACAGAAACTACAAATAATACGACACAAAACTGTCCTGAATATGCTGAATTTTTGGTAGTTGATACGAATAAAGAACTGGTTTCGCAGGTGTTTTCAGAGTTAAATATGCCGTGGGTTGAACAAAATTTTAAGGCAGGGTCATCTGATATTGGTAATTTATCTTTTAAAATACCAGTAATTCATCCAATGATTGCGATTTCTCATGACGAAAATGCTCCAGCTCTCTATACTGAGGAGTTTGCAAACCAAATTCACGGTGAAAATGGTAGATTTGGAATGATAAACGGAGCAAATGTATTATATAAAATTGTTGCAAAATTAGCTGAAAAACCAGAGCTGATGAAGATTATCGCGTTTGAACACGCACAAAAAATTATAGAAATGAAATAAAATAAGTCACAGAGTGTAAATGTAGCGACCAAGTTAGCCTTTTAGATCTAACTTGGTCGCTACATAAATTCTCTGTGGCTTTAGTTATGCATTTATAAAGTTCAGTTTGAAAATAATGTATAAATGTAAGATGAATTTTTGATGATTAATTAGAAAATAAACTTTAAAATTCAGATATATTTTGAACGATTTCTTGTATAATATCCACTCGTTTAAATGGTGTAATTAAGTAATAACCATCTATGATATCAGACATTTTCTTTGCAATTTCTGTAGAGATTTTAACAGCAAGTTTGCTACATTCGTCACGTTCTTTATTTTCATATAAATCAACTATTTCGTCGCAAACTGTAATGCCTGGTATCTCATTATTGATAAAACACGCATTTCTATGACTAACAATCGGTAAAATACCACCTATAATTGGTACATTTAACTCTTTTTTTGCGATTTTAAGATTTTCTAAAGCTTGCTCACTAAGTACTGGCTGAGTGAAAAATCCGATAGCACCATTAGTTACTTTTTGCTTAGCAAGGCGAAGTTGTACAGAAAAATTTCTTGCATTAATATTTAGCGCGGCGTATAAATAAAACGGAGAAGAGAATAGACTCTCATTAAGCTGATTCACGTGATTTAGCATCATACGAGAATTGAATTCATAAACTGCTTTAACTTCATCGCGTTGTTCACTTGGCACAGGGTCACCAGTTACGATTAAAACATCGGTGATTTTTTCCATATTTAAGCCTAAAAGCAGAGCTTTAGATGCGTTAATGTTCCTGTCACGGCAAGTCATATGTGGCATTACGTCAATTTTCAACTCGCGTTTTAATTTGCAAGCAAGCAAACTGCTGTCCATTCTAGCACGTGCAACAGGGCAGTCGGCAATTGTGATCATATCAACACCGACGTCTTTTAGCGTTTTTGCACCAGATAAAAAGTCCTCTATATGAACATTTGCAGGTGGGTCAAGTTCTACAGCGATTGGTTTTTTACCAGATTTAAGTTTTTCGTAAAAATCGCTCTTTTCGATACTTTTTACAATATTTTGAGCAGAAATTTGAGGCTTTAGGGAATTATCCAGTGATATTTGAGAGATTTCTTTAGAAATTTCGGCAATAAATTCTGGAGTAGTGCCACAACAACCACCAACGATAGTAGCACCTTCGGAGATAATTTCCATCATTTGTTTTGCAAAATAGCTTGGATTACTGCTGAAAAGCGCACGATTCCCAACGATTGTTGGGTAGCTCGCATTGGGCATAATTGAAATCGGTTTTTCACGGAAATTTAGATTTTTTATGTGATTTAGCATATGTAATGGACCACAAACGCAGTTAAAACCGACTGCATCTATAAATTCATTGGTATTTTTTAGTAAATTTTCACCAAATTCACCAGTTTTTGTAAATCCGTCAGCATTTACCGTGAAAGATACGATGATGTACGCATCAATTACTTTGGACTTGATGTATTTTGCAGTTTCATTTGCGTATTCAACTTGAGAAAGTGTTTCAAAAATGAAATTCTTACCACCAAGTTCGATGAAAATATCAGCAATATTTTTGTATTGTTGCAAAATATCGCCTTGATTTGGGCTATAAGGTGTAGAAATATCGCAAAAAACCATAGCATCGTGCTCTTTTGCACAGTCAAAAGCTAAATGATAACCAGACTTAATTATTTCGATGTATGAAAACTTTTCACAATCTGAAAGCGAAAAAGTGTTGGTTTTTATTGCATTTGCGCCAGCTTTTAGGTAGCGATTATGTATTTCTTTTATAGTGTTCGGACTGGTGATGTTCGCTAGTTCGCATTTATAAAGTGGGTCTGAATGGATTGACGAAAAATAAGTTCCCATCGCACCATCAAACAGTAAAATATTATTTTTTGTATGTTTTTTCATATAATTTCCTCGATTTTCTTTGTACGTTTTTATATTTTACCATATTATCGCAAAAAAGTCTATTGAAAAATACTTTCGCAGTGTAAGTACGTTAATACTGAGATAATTTTAAATTACCTCGGTATAGTAAGTTTTTACGCTTTGTAAATTAACTGTTTGCGATTTTCTCTGCGAGATCATTTAGATATGTCCAACGCTCGATTTTTTCATCAAGTTCGGATTCTAACTGTTCTTTTTGACCTAAAAGTTCATTCAATTTTGTAAAATCACTAGTTTGTTTGCTAATTTCAACTGAAATGTTAGCGATTTTATTTTCAAGTTGTTCGATAACGTCATCTATTGTGTCAAATTCACGCTGTTCGTTAAAACTGAATTTTAATTTTTTTGGAGTAGTAGGCTTTAAATTTTGTACAACTTTTTTTGGTTCTAAAACTTCTATTTCTTCGATTTTTGCCTCTAAATAGTCAGAATAACCACCTAAATATTGTAAAACCTCACCGTTTTTGCTTGGTGTGAAAATGCGGTTTACCACTTTATCTAAGAAATATCTATCGTGGGAAACCGTGATTACAGCTCCAGAAAAACCTTCGAGATAGTCTTCTAAAATAGATAAAGTTTCGATATCCAAATCGTTTGTCGGTTCATCAAGAAGTAGGATATTTGGTGCGTCCATCAAAATTCGCAGTAGGAAAAGTCGGCGACGCTCACCACCAGAAAGTCTGCCGATTACATTCCACGAAACTTCACTTGGAAATAAAAATTTCTCTAGCATTTGTGATGCTGAAAGTTCTCCGTCTACAGTTTTGATATATTCGGCAACATTTTTAATATAGTCGATTACGCGTAAATTTAGGTCCATTTCTTCGCATTCTTGTGAGAAATAACCGATTTTTACCGTTTCACCACGCACAATTTCACCAGAATCAGGTAAAAGCTTGCCAGTTATCATATTAAGTAGAGTAGACTTGCCACATCCGTTTTTACCAATAATACCAATTCGAGAGTCGCGTTCTAAAATTAAACTAAAATCTTTGATTAAGCAATTTCCATCAAAACTTTTAGAAATATTGTCAATTTCAATGATTTTTCGACCTAAACGAGTAGAAACCGAACTTAAATTCAACTTTTCAGCACTAGAAACATC
The DNA here is from genome assembly GCA_044426345.1 of Clostridia bacterium. GTDB lineage: Bacteria > Bacillota > Clostridia > Oscillospirales > Butyricicoccaceae > CAYJLC01. The sequence continues at coordinate 28,264 of JAWXUP010000019.1, forward strand.
TTCGATTTCGCTCATCTTATGAAAGGCTTCAATTCTACCTTTTGCTTTTGTACTTCTTGCTCTAGCGCCTCGTTGCATCCACGCAAGTTCTTTTTTTAGTATCGCGTGGCGTTTTCGGTCTGATGCTAAATCCATTTCTTCACGCTCGGCTTTTAAGGTTAAAAACGCACTGTAATTTGCTTTGTACGAATATAAATTTCCTCGGTCAATTTCTATAATTCTATTTGAAACTCGGTCTAAAAAATACCTATCGTGCGTAATCATAACAATTGCACCGTTATATTTTTTAAGCATTTCTTCAAGCCAAGATACCATTTCTAGGTCAAGATGGTTGGTTGGTTCGTCTAAAATAAGTAAATTTGATGGATAAAGTAGGGCTGCAGCTATTGCAACGCGCTTTTTTTGTCCACCAGACAATAAATTCACGGGTTTGTCAAATTCGGTAATTCCGAGTTTGGTTAAGATTGTTTTTGCTTCAAAATCATAAACTTCGTCTGCAGTTTTTTCACTAGCCCACGTTAAAACTTGTTCCAAAACTGATTTATCTGAGTGAAATTCAGGGTTTTGTGGTAAATAAGAAACGGTTAGTCCGTTATTTAGCGTCACTGTTCCAGAAAGAGGAATTTCTTCGCCTGCTAAAATTTTCAGTAAAGTTGATTTTCCGGTGCCATTTATTCCGATAACACCAATTTTATCGTTATGTTCGATGTAAAGTGACACGTCTTTGAGCAAAATTTTCTCAGAATAGCTCATATTTAGTTTTTCGGCTGTTAATATATTCAAAATTTCGTACCTCGATTTAAATTTTTATTAAATAATTTGCTCTTATATTATATCAAATTTATGAATTTTGGTCAATGATATAAAAATTTCATAAAAAAAGCTAGGTTTATTTGCAAAAATAGTGTACAATATAAGTATGAATTATAAGGAGTACAATATGCAAATTAAAATACACAGAAAACATAAAATTATTGAAATTTTTACGCAAAAAACTAAAATCTTACTCGACGGAGGCATAAACTTAGAAGAAAATGAAGTTATTTTTCTTAAAGATGTGCAAGAAGACCTAGCAATTGACCGTGTTGATGGGATTTTTCTAAGTCACTACAAAACAGATTACGTTACAACCACTAAGGGTTTGTTTGAAGACGTTAAATTTTATGCTGGCGAGCTAACTGCATCGATTTTTGCAAAAAGCTTGGAATATAAGTCGAAAAAACTTATAGAATATGCAGAAGTTTTTGAAAATCGTAAAGAAATTACAGTTGGTGATATAAAAATCACTCCGTATTTAGTAGACCTTCCTAAGTATAATGGGTATATGTTTTTGATTCAAAGTGCTGATAAAAGCATACTTTATACTGGAGATTATCGTGCCAACACAAGAACGAGTTTCCAAGAGGTTTTAGCTAAACTACCTAAGGAAATCGATGTTTTAATCTGCGAAAACTGTACAATTTCTAAGTTTGACATCAATTTAGTGACTGAATATGATATCAAAATGCAAATTACTGAAAAAATCAAAGCTACAGAAGGTCCTGTATTTGTAATTCAAGATGTTACGGATTTTGACCGTGCTATGAGTGTTTTTAGTGCTGCAACTACAAATGACAGAGTGTATTTAGAGGACCTTTATATGGCACAAATAGGTCAAGGTGCAGAATATGCTATGCCAAACCCTGTGGACTTCAAAAATACCTTTGCGTACATAAAAAATGGTTATCGTGAAGACCATTATCGTTATAAAATGTTTACAAAACAGGCTAGAATGATAAAAACAGACCTTCTTAACAATGATTTTGTTATGAATGTTCGACCTAGTTGTAAAAAATACTTAAAATCGCTTTTCCAAACTATGAAATTTAAATCAGGACTTTTAATTTTAACTGTACCTTATTATATGGAGAGAACTCGTGAAATCCGTGAGTTTATAGAATTTATGGAAAGCAAAAAAATTGAAGTTATGGTTATCAAAAATAGTGGTCACGCGAATGCGAAAGCTGTAAAAGAGCTTGCAAATGTTGTGAATCCACGTAAAATTGTACCAATTATAGCGTCTGATGCTAGTGTTTTATACAAAGAATATCCAAATTCGACTATTATTAAAGATGACGAGGTTTGGTGTTAATTTAATAGGCAATGAAAAGCTACCAAAACGTAGAGATTGTTTTGGTAGCTTATTTTTTTATTTTAAATTGACTTTTTTGAAAAAATTAACTTCATTCGCAGAACAAATTTCCGTCTATTTCATAGGTATTTCGCCAATTCTAATGTAGTTTCGAACGTGGGTAATTTTGTTTCAAGCACCCAGATTTTTTCAGTTTTAGCCCGTTTTTTTGCATCGTCATCAAGCGAGCAACCTTCGGATAAAACTATGCAACTTATATTGCAAATAACGGCAACGGCTATCGAATTAATGTTACCCATAACAGTAATCCACAGTTGATTTTCTTGAGCATTGCCCATGACCATACTGAGCAAGTCTCCACAATAAACACCATTAAAAGTTTTATCATAATCACCGAAACAAACGGCCACGAAATTTTCATTTTTTAATAAATCGCTAATTTTCATAATCGCACTCCCTTTGTTTTTCTATCATAGTGACATAGTTTTTTGTATTTGCAAATGCACGAACTTCGCACGAATAAGCTTATAATCCTATACTTTTGAAACATAGCTTAATATCATAAAATCGCTCCTTTTAAACAAAAGTTATCATAAGCTAACCTTTTTTGATAGAAAATAGCGAAACACACACCTTATTTTAAAAAAGTATACATCTTTTCTCGTTAAAAAGCAATTAAAAACACATAAAACACTTATTTTTTGTGAAATCTATCTAACTTGTATATATGAAATACTGTGTAATATCATAATAGTAAATTAGTGTTATATATGGTATAATTAAACCAATAATATAATTTACAAAGTGTAATTTGTATTATTTTCAAGCGATTAAAATGATTTATGAAGATTTATAAGGGAGGCTTTTTTATGGCAAATTGCAATTGTTGTTCTGAATTTACTGGAACACAAGAACAAGAAACTAAACTTCGCCAAATGATTCTTGAATACAAAGATGTTGAAGGTGCTTTAATGCCTGTGCTTCAAAAAGCGCAAGACATATATGGATATCTTCCAAAAGAAGTTCAAGTTATTATAGCGAAAGAATTTGGGATACCACTTGAAGAGGTTTATGGCGTTGTAACTTTTTATTCGCAATTTTATATCACACCACGTAGCGAACATCAGGTTAGCGTATGTTTAGGAACTGCGTGCTATGTTAAAGGTGCTCAAGAAGTGTTCGACCGAATTTCGCAAACACTTAAAATTAAAGCTGGCGAAATGACTGACGATGGCAAATTTTCACTTGATGCTTGTCGATGTGTCGGTGCTTGTGGCCTTGCTCCTGTTATGATGGTTGGCGACGATGTTTTCGGTAAAGTTACAGCTGACGAAGTTGCTCAAATACTTGCTAAATATCATTAGTTATGCAAGAGCTGTCACTTAATGTTTTAGATATCGTGCAAAATAGTATAAAAGCACGTGCGACGGTAATAGAAATATCGATTTTTATAGATGAAACGCTTAAAACTATGAGTATTGAAATTTATGATAACGGTTGTGGAATGACTAGTGAGCAAATAACTCAAGTGATAGACCCTTTTTATACCACACGAACTACGAGACGAGTAGGTTTGGGAGTACCATTTTTTAAAATGTCTGCCGAAATGACAGGTGGAGAATTTGAAATAAATAGTACGGTTGGTGTTGGAACGGTAATAAGGTCACTTTATAAAACGGACAGCATAGATTTTATGCCACTTGGTGATATGCCAGCGACTATGGTTTCGCTGATTGCAGTAAATCCAGACATAGATTTTATTTACACTTTTTCTGTTGATGAGCGAAGATTTACCTTAGATACTAGAGAAGTGAAACAAATAACAGAGGGGATTGCGATTAATTCGCCAGAGATTTTGTCGTTTATAAAAGATTTTTTGAGGGTAAACGCCGAAGAAATTGCAACGAAAGGACAATAAATATGAAAAGTTTAGCAGAATTACAAGCTATTCGAGATAAAATGAGAGCTACGATGAATATTCGCGAAGAAAATGATGAAGGTTATCGTGTTGTAGTTTGTATGGCAACTTGTGGAATTGCAGCTGGAGCTCGTCCAGTTCTTATAGCACTTTTAGATGAAGTTGAAAAAAGAAATTTACAAAATATTACTATAACACAAACTGGTTGTATCGGTATTTGTCAATACGAACCAGTAATCGAGGTTGTATCAAATGATGGCAACAAAACAACATATGTAAATATGACAGCAGAAAAAGCACGAAAAGTGGTTGCAGACCATTTAGTAAGTGGCAATGTTGTGTCAGCGTTTACAATCGGAAATGTTAAATAAGGAGGTCAATGTATGTATCGTTCACACGTATTAGTCTGCGGTGGTACAGGTTGTACTTCTGGCGGTAGCGAGCAGATTATTCAAACTTTAGAGCAAGAAATCGCAGCAAAAGGTCTTGGAGATGAAATTAAAGTTGTAAAAACAGGTTGTTTTGGACTTTGTGCCTTAGGTCCAGTTGTGGTTGTATATCCAGAAGGCTGTTTTTATGCAGAAGTTAAAAAAGAAGATATCAGCGAAATCGTTGAGGAACACTTCCTTAAAGGTCGTATTGTAAAACGTTTGTTATATCAAGAAACATTAGAACGCGACACTATTAAATCGCTAAATGACACACCATTCTATAAACATCAATTACGTATTGCACTTCGCAACTGTGGTGTAATTAACCCTGAAATTATTGATGAATATATTGCTCAAGATGGTTATATGGCGCTTGGTAAAGTTCTTACAGAAATGACTCCAGAGCAAGTTATCGAAGAAATGAAAGCTAGTGGACTACGTGGTCGTGGTGGTGCAGGTTTCCCAACTGGTCTTAAATGGAGTTTTGCAGCTGCATCTGAAAGTGATAAAAAATACGTTTGTTGTAATGCTGACGAAGGTGACCCTGGTGCATTTATGGACCGTTCAATATTAGAAGGTGACCCACACGTATTAATCGAGGCTATGGCAATCGCAGCTTACGCAATCGGTGCTGACGAAGGTTATGTTTATGTTCGTGCTGAATATCCAATCGCTGTAAAACGTCTTGAAATTGCACTTGCTGCAGCTAAAGAATATGGCTTAATCGGTAAAAATATTTTTGGAACAGATTTTAGTTTTGATTTACAAATCAGACTTGGCGCTGGTGCATTTGTTTGTGGTGAAGAAACTGCACTTATGACATCTATAGAAGGTAAACGTGGCGAACCTCGTCCTCGTCCACCATTCCCAGCAGTAAAAGGTTTATTTGGAAAACCAACTGTACTTAATAACGTTGAAACATATGCAAATATTCCTCGTATTATATTAAATGGTGCAAAATGGTTTAGCAGTATCGGTACTGAAAAATCAAAAGGTACTAAGGTTTTTGCTTTAGGTGGGAAAATTAAACATACAGGACTTGTTGAAGTTCCAATGGGTACTACATTACGTCAAATCATTGAAGATATCGGTGGTGGTATTCCAAATGGAAAAAAATTCAAATCGGCTCAAACTGGTGGTCCTTCAGGTGGTTGTATTCCTGCATCGCTTATCGACACACCAATAGACTATGACAACCTAATCGACATCGGTTCTATGATGGGTTCTGGTGGACTTATTATTATGGACGAAGATACCTGTATGGTTGACATTGCGAAATTCTTCCTTGAGTTTACCGTTGACGAATCTTGTGGACGTTGTGTTCCTTGTAGAATAGGTACAAAACGTATTCACGAGTTACTTGAAAAAATTACAGAAGGTAATGCTACAATGGACGATTTAGCAAAACTTGAAGACTTGTGCAAAGAAGTTAAAAAAGCATCACTTTGTGGTCTTGGTCAAACTGCTCCAAACCCAGTTTTATCTACTATTCAATATTTCAGAGATGAATATACTGCTCATATTATGCAGAAAAAATGTCCAGCGGGAGTTTGTAAATCTCTGTTATCTTATAAAATTATTGCAGACAAATGTAAAGGTTGTACAATGTGTTCGCGTGTGTGTCCAGCTGATGCGATTACTGGTTCGCCAAAAATTTCGCACGTTATCGATACAGCAAAATGTATTAAATGTGGTGCTTGTATGACAAAATGTAAATTTGATGCAATTGTTAAAGAATAGAGGGAGAATATTATGGGAAATGTAAATATAAAAATCAATGGTATGTCTCTTTCTGTACCTAGTGGCATTACCATTTTGGAGGCAGCTCGTTCTGCTGGTATTAGAATACCAACGCTTTGTTATTTAAAAGAAATTAACGAAATTGGTTCTTGTCGTATGTGTTTAGTAGAAATTAAAGGTGCAAGAGCATATGCAGCATCTTGTGTTCACCCAGTAGCTGAGGGTATGGAAATTATGACTAATACTCCAGGGCTTATCAAATCTCGTCATAACACATTAACGCTTATACTTTCAAATCACAATCGTAAATGTCTATCTTGTTCAAGAAACGGTGACTGTGAACTTCAAAGACTTTGTAAAGAATACTCAGTTGAAGACTGTGAACGTTTCGTTGAAGGCGAAGACCATTACACATATGATGATTCTTCAGTTCATATGATAAGAGATGGTAGTAAATGTATACTATGTCGTCGTTGTAGTGCTGTTTGTCATAACATTCAACACGTAGGTGTAATTGGACCTAATGGACGTGGTTTTGCAGCACATATTTCGTGTGCATTTGAAGATAATTTATCAACTACAGCGTGTATTTCTTGTGGTCAATGTATAGTAGCTTGTCCTACAGGAGCACTTGTTGAAAAAGATCATACAGGACTCGTTTGGGACGCAATTCACGATCCTACAAAACACGTATTAGTTCAAACTGCTCCAGCTGTTCGTGCATCAATCGCCGAAGCTTTTGGTAATCCTATTGGTACAAATGGTAAAGGTAAAATGGTTGCAGCACTTAGAAGACTTGGATTTGATAAAGTATTTGATACAAATTTCTCAGCCGATTTAACTATTATGGAAGAGGCAAATGAATTAGTAGAACGTGTATCAACTGGAGGTATACTTCCTATGATTACATCATGTTCACCTGGTTGGGTTAAATTCTGCGAACATTATTATGATGATTGCTTACCTCATTTATCATCGTGTAAATCACCTCAACAAATGTTTGGTGCTATTGCAAAATCTTACTATGCTGAAAAAGAGGGAATTGACCCTAAAGATATATTTATGGTAAGCGTTATGCCATGTACAGCGAAAAAATTTGAACGAGGCAGAGAAAACCAAGGGTTAGATGGAAATTGTGACGTTGATGCAGTTATCACAACTCGTGAATTAGCGAAAATGATTGAAAAAGCGGGACTTTTATTTAACGCACTTCCAGAAGAAGATTACGATATTCCACTAGGATTTGGTTCTGGTGCTGGTGTAATTTTCGGAGCTACAGGTGGTGTTATGGAAGCGGCTTTGCGTACAGCTGTTAAAACTATTACTGGCGAAGATGTTCCAGATGATAAATTAGATTTCATACAAGTTCGTGGTACAGATGGCATTAAAACTGCAGAATATCCAGTTGGAGATTTAGTAGTAAAAGTAGCTGTTGCATCAGGACTTAATAATGCGAAAATCCTTATGGACGAAGTTCGTGCTGGCACAAGTCCATATCATTTCATTGAAATTATGGCTTGCCCAGGTGGTTGCGTAAATGGTGGAGGACAAATAATTCACCCAGCTGACGTTCGTAACAACGTTGATATCCGTGCAAAACGTGCGAGTGTTTTATATCAAGAAGATAAAGATTTACCAGTACGTCGTTCACACGAAAACCCTGATATTATTGAGCTTTACAGCAAATACCTTGAAAAACCAGGTAGCCACAAAGCACATAAATTATTACATACAACATATGTAAAACGTGGTTTATATAACGATTAATTTAAAAACCGAGATAAATTTTATGTTTGTCTCGGTTTTCTTGCTCCATCTGTAAAAAGCTTTTATTTTGATACCTCCCTCGGATATGAAGGTTTTTTCCTTGGCTCCCTCTCCGAGGGAGCTGTCACCTCAGTGACTGAGGGAGTTTACGGTGTATTTTTTTATATATTGTAATGTTTTATTGCGTGGCAAACGGAACGTCGAGTACGCCGTACCCTCTACATTGTGCAAATATATTTCTAGTTTCACGGTGTTTTTTATGCAACGGACGAACACGGTTCATATCTACAGTTCGTACTACTTTTTAAGTAAAAAATGTGAATAATTTATTGACGCAATACGTATTTTGTGGTAGAATTATAGCACATAAAGTTGAAAAAGGGAGATTTTTATGAATACTTTAGAAAACAATGATTTTATGATTCTAAACAGCATTATATATAAGATACATACTAATGATGATTTTTTAGCTATGCGAAGAGAACTGCTTGAACAGTTAAAAATGGTGCTGGATTTTGATAGTGCAGATTTTCATTTGTCGAAAGGTAATGGAAGCACGTCTTTGGTGTCACGCGTGGATTATAATTGTGATTCGGATTTCTCTCAAAAGTATGAAAAACAAGATTATAGTCAAGGTATTTTAAGCTCTGGAAAGAGTATGGTTTATCGTGAAAGTGATATTTTATCTGACGAAAAACGTGTTGAAACAGAATACTATAAAAATGTGTATTTAGCTAATAATTGGCACTATTCTTTACAACTTATATTGGCATATAATGAAGAGTTTTTAGGTGTTATAACGTTCTATAAAATGCTTGGCAAGGAAGATTTTAAATATGCAGACGTGTTTTTGCTAGAAATCCTCAAAGAGCATCTTGCGTTTCGTATAAATCGTGAAAAAACTGATGCGAATAATGTTGGCAATAAAATTTCTATAGAAAGTGCAGTTGATAAATTTGGGCTTACAAAAAGAGAAAAAGGCATACTTGAATTTATGATGCAAGGCTTGGATAATGAACAAATTTGCAAAAGTGCAGTTATTACAAATAACACATTGAAAAAGCACATTTTGAATATATATAGGAAACTTGAAATAAAAAATCGCGTACAGTTGTTTAAACTCATAAAAGAGAGAAAATAACCTAAAAGTAGTATAAAAATGGTAAATATGGTTAATTGTAATTACTTGCACAAAGTAGTATAATTAATACAAGCAATGGAGCTAAAGCTAGTTATCTAGTCTTAGCTCTTTGTGTCTTTTTTAGGATAAATTTAGAATTAGGGGAGTGTCTTATGGAAGCAAAAAAAATGTATATCGATGGTAAATGGACCGAAGGTTCATCGGGCAAAACAATCAAAGTTATCAATCCAGCAAACGGTGAAAAAATTGCTGAAGTTTGTGAAAGTAGTTTAGCAGATGCCGAAGCTGCAATCGCTGCTGCAAAGAAATCATTTTACGTAACTCGTGAATGGAGAGATTTAGACTCTCAATCAAGAGGCAATATTTTACTTAAAATTGCTGATAAAATCGAAGAAAAATTCGAAGAAATTTGCAAAATCGAATCAATGGATAACGGCAAACCTCTACGTGAATCAGAAGGCGACATTTCAGATGCTGCACATTGTTTTAGATATTATGCAGGACTTATCAAAACTCCACATGGTGGCGTATACGAAGTTAACGACGGTTTTGGTAAAATGCACTCATATACAATGCACGAACCAGTTGGCGTTTGTGCTCAAATTACACCTTGGAACTACCCAATGCTAATGGCAACTTGGAAACTTGCTCCAGCTTTAGCTGCTGGTAATAGCATAGTTTTCAAACCATCATCAGATACAGTGCTTTCAGCTCTTATGTTATTCGAAATTTTCGAAGAATGTGGCATTCCAGCTGGTGCTGTAAATATTATCGTAGGACCTGGTTCTACAATCGGTAACTTATTATCTTCATCTCCAGATGTTGATATGGTAACTTTTACAGGTAGTACAGAAGTAGGTAAAGGAATTATGAGAAATGCCTCTGAAACTATCAAAAAAGTTGGCTTAGAACTTGGTGGTAAATCACCAAACGTGGTTTTTGCAGACTGCGATTTCGAAGCTGCTATTGAATGGGCAATGGTTGGTGTATTCTTCAACCAAGGCGAAGTTTGTTCAGCAGGTTCTCGTATTATTATCGAAGAATCAATTAAAGATAAATTTGTTGCTCGTTTAGCTGAACGTGCAAACGCAATGACTATCGGAAATCCATTAGAAAATCCTGATATGGGTCCACTAGTTTCTGAAAAACATATGGAAACTGTTCTTTCTTACATAGAAAAAGGCAAAGCAGAAGGCGCAACTTGTGTTTGTGGTGGATTTAGATACACAGAAGGCGAATGTGCAAAAGGTTACTACGTTCGTCCTACAATTTTTGACAACTGTACTTCGGATATGACAATCGTAAAAGAAGAAATCTTTGGACCAGTTGTTACAGTTCAAACTTTCAAAACAGCAC
>JAWXUP010000100.1:0-7691 GCA_044426345.1 Clostridia bacterium
TTGTTGGCATTATTATTATAAAAAACTTAACGACAATTATTAAAAATAAGTAATAAAAAATCAAAAATAATCCCCTCAAACTTTTTACGGTCTGAGGGGATTTTGCTGTCTGTTTTTAATTACCTGTAAATGTGATACTAGTAAGTCCTGTAATTGTGCCATACTCACACATATAATATGAGTCAAACGAATAGGTATTCGGAACGATACTTGTATCTACAAGAGTAATAGATTCATCGTAACATTGAATTCCATTTGCGACAAGTTCGCAGCCTGTATCTAAGTCAAATGATAAACCTTGAGCAGTGATGCTTGGTATAGAACCACTTGTACTGCCGATAAATGACATCATTTGTCCAGCACCAAAATCTGAATTGATTCTACCACTTGTGATATCAAAGGTGCTATCTGTAAAGATGCTATTACCCGATGAATAAGTCATCGCAGCATATTCGTTCAAACTTCCGCTAATCGTACAATTCGACATGGCAAGTGTACCACTTGAAAGTACTGTGTTGTAATCAGCACTAAGCACATCCATCACCCTGATTCCGCCAGTATAGGAATTGCTACTTGTTAGTGTAAAATCAATATCACTGATAGTTGCAGCACCATTGATCATCATGATATATTCTGCATAACTTGAGCTTGCGGTAAATGTCGCATCATTACTACCAGTCATTGTAAATGTGCCAGCGTCAGGAATTAATCCACTAGCTTCTTCAGTTAAATCAGTTTCCTCATTCAACTTTTCATAACTACCTTCTTTAAGATTCATGTAGTAAATCACATATTGTCTTCCGTCTGTTTCATTTGTTTGACTAATTTCCACATCGCCGTCAATTGTTAAATTAAACTCATCTCCATAGGCGTAGATTACAAAGTCATTGATTGGGTCGCTCTCAATGTCCTCTACATTTTCTTGCCATTCAAAATCTGGGATCGTATATGTTTTCTTTGTTGTGTTTTGAATGGTTAAGTCTTGTAGTGTCAGGCCAGTTACAGCTTCATCTACGATAATAACAATATTGCTAACTTCGCCCGAAAGAGTGAATCCATTTGAATTAATCCACAAAATACCATTTGTTGTATCGAATGTATATCCGCTGATATCCGTATTACTTGGACTTGACTCATAAGTATTCGGATTATATACATTTGTGTCTGTTCCATCTGAAATCATGAACGTGTCTGTTAAATCTGCTACTGCAGTAAATGTAACATTGCTTGAAGGCATTGTAAATGTGCCATTTTCTATAGTTGCTCCACTAACAGACCAAGAACCATAACCCGTTACCGCGTCTAAAACAGTAACTTCCGTGCCGATATCTACCGCCGTCTTTTGATATTCTTGCGTGCCAGTCATATAAGTTACGTAAACTGTTGTGGCTGCTGCTTTTACTGTTACGTCACCCGTAATTGTATATGCTTCAAAATCACTTGTACCGATATTTTCTATGCTCCAAGTAGTAAATATTTTCCCATCAGTTTGACTGGAAACCTCTGGAATCAAACCAGAAAGTTCATCACCATAATGAGCAGTTTCAGTAGTTGTTGTAACTGTACCATCGATATCAAGTTCAAATGTTACGGTATAGTCGATATAATCATATTTCACAGTAATGGTCATATTGGTTGTGAATGCAGTTGGATTATCTGACCAACCTGTAAACTCGTATATACTACCACTCATTACATAATCTGGAACTTGTTCCATGTCAAATGCTTCACCTACAACCCCTGTATATGTTTTGTATGCTGTGCTATCTTCGCTATAGGCAAATGTAATCATACAAGTTCGTTCCCAAACTGCTGTAGCAGTTACATACCCAGTTACCGTGAAACTTTCACCCACTTCATAAAGGGTATCTCCTATTTTCCAACCCATAAACTCACAAGAATAATCATCTGTTTCAACATCATCTTGGCTTGCTACTGTAATTTCTGTACCATAGTCAATATCTTGTACATCACTTAAGTCACCTGTATCGTCACTATAAGTCACGGTATACTGTATCGTTTCCGTAGTGTATTCTAGATAAATATCAATGCTTGTATCTCCTTCATCAACTGAATATCCCGTATAAGTTGTGATAGTTGAGTCTGTTTTTTCCGTTACCTCATCTTCCGTATATTTCGTTTCCCACTCCGTTATAAACGCTTGATAATCTGTATAATTACCAGTAAAGCTTTCTGTAATTGTATCACTCGTAACACCGTCTGTTTTTGTGTAGACATTAGCTGAATATTCTATTTCGACTTTATCGTAAACAGCGGTGAAAGTCATATCCTCTTGAGCGGACACATCTGGATCACCAATCGGATACTCATTCTCGTCTTGGTCTTGCCAATATGGAGTATCGTAATAATATAAAAGTTCGTCGTCAATCGTTGGCTGTACTAATGCAAAGTAGAATAGGCTTGGTTGCATTGCATAGTCCTCTAGTACATACATACTTACTGTTCCATCCGCATTGATGGTCACATCACGGTACTCATATGTATAATCAGTTTCAATGGTTTCGATAGCCGCTGCTAATTCTGTTTTGTCAAACGCTTCTTCACCTGAAACGACCGTCATTTTATAGAACGTTTGATACGATGGTGTAATGGTTACACTGTCATAATAAGTCATATATGTTCCTGTGAAGTCCTCCAGCGTTTCGTCTATTTTATCTTCACTAAAATAATACTTGTATGTATAATCACCATATGAATATGCCCACATAAAGTCTTTTACAATTCCACCATTCAACTCTGTATCATCAGCTAAATAGTAATCTTCTAAAATATCTGTTATTTCTTCGGACATATCCTTCATATATTCAACTTCAAATTCATGAACTTCGCCATTGTAATCTTCTATAGATATCGTATAAGTTCCCGTTTCGTAAATTGCAGTATAGGTTACATCTTCATTAGTACAAGGTAGGTTGCAGTTTCCATCACTATCTACCGTATAATCAACTTCTCCGTCATCGTTTGCATCCCAACCTACAAATGTTTGATAACTTTTCGCACTATATGCATAGTGTGCACCAAGTTCAGGAGATTCGTTATACTCTAATTCTTCGGTAAGTCCGCCTGCGAAAAGTTCACTTACATTGGTCTCATATGTAACTGTATAATTATCTACATCATAGTTAGCAATATAAAGCAAATCAGCATCTTGATAATAACCTAAAAACAATTTTGCTTGGTTTATAGCGTCCGATTTAGTCCAAGTCGCCTCACTAGTAGAATAACCTGTTTGACCAACTACGTAACTTTGTGGATCTATACTTGCATCTGTATAAACAGCTGGCAAATTATTATAATCTATCTCGTAAATAGTTGTATAGTCGTTCGTATTATAAAGTGATACACTTTCTACTTCGTAAAAACTTCCATCCTCTACAGTTATTTCAGGAACATCGCCGTTAGTTACTGCTACAACGTCATAAGCATAAACACCGTTATCAAGATAAACGTAAGCAACATAAGACTGTCTTTCTTCAGCTGTTACAGTAAAGGTTGTATCTTCTGTCAAATAATTATCTGTTGGATCTATATCCCATGTATAGTACTCTGATAGGTAAGTTCCCAATCCATCATCATTAAATTTGTAAACTTCATCTAAGGCATATTGCTGTATTAACTCCTCACTTGCATTTGCATAAATATCAAAATATCCAGTTTGAGTGCCAGCAATAGACGTTCTAGTTCCTAATGGGATAAGCTCGCCTTCAGTAGTTTCAAATTGGAAAGTAGCTGTGTAAACTTTCCCAGCATTTTCCACATTAAATCCGTCAGCTACCCATATACATTCAACATCGCCAACCTCACGGAATGTACTCAAAGATGTGCTTAGTTGATCCCCACAGTAAGTTATAGTTAAACCTATGTCCTCTGCGTATAAATCGCCACTGCTACCAACATAGTAATCTTCGTATGTAATGCCGTCATAGAAATAATCTGTGTATCGTAGTTCTCCATATGCTTCATAATAGTTAGAATATAAATTAAAGTCATCTTGGTCAAAGACGATATAAGGAATCCAATCTCCACTTTCATCGTACTCATAGGTAGTTCTGATGTATGGAATGTCACTTGTTTCATACACGCCAAATTTATTACTTTGTTCAATAGGCATCACTACGATGTTGCCCGTTGTAATATCTAGATACTCACCATAATAAGTTGGGAGTATGTCGTATAGCTTGGTATATTTGCCTGTTAGCACACCATAGCTTAAATCCTCATTTTTCTCGTCTGCAAGCTCTAAGTATACATACTGATTTCCGACTGTAAATATCGGGAATTTCATATCTAGCACAGTCCACTCACCTTCAGCCTCGAACAGATTTGACCTTGCGAATACATACGCTTCAATATAGACACCCATCTCCATATAGATACCGCCACTTAGACTTTGGCTAGTACCACCGCCATAATATGTTTTCACATAATTATAATGGAGATATCCGTAAATATCCATATAAGCACCCACTTCAAATCCAGCGCCTACTTCACCAACATTTTTCAAAAATGCCATAGAAATAGATATTTCGGATTGTATACCAGCTTTTACCCCCAGATATCCACAAGCGTACAAATCAAAACTATAACCTGCCGATCGTCTATCATATGAATAGAATTCAATATCTTGAGTTCGTGTAGAACCTACTACACCAAAAACTTGAGAATTAATATAAGAAAACTCTGTTTGTAAGCCGGCTGCAAAATCTACGCTAACTACAAAGTTAAAATATAAATTGATATCGAAGACATAACCAACATTAAATGAACCACTAGCTATTGGTGCATTAAAGAGTTCGATTGAATCACCTTCATTTTCAAGGAGTGCCAACATACGAGAAACTATGTTATCGTTCTCTTCTTCTAACTCTTCATCTGTCAATGCATCATTTATTGTAGTTGCTATTTCTTTTGAAATATCAACATATTCAGATATATCTGGTACCTCGTCTGTACTAGCTCCACCATCTGGGAAATCACTACCACCCAAATCTGGTTCTGGTTCATCTGTACTGTCGTTAGAAATCTCTGCTGAACAAACTAATATTTCAAATCCAATATCCGTCTCAGACTCTAGCAATAAATAATAATGGAAATCAGCAGAAGTGTCGTCATAACTTGAACTACTACTACATAATGAACCAACAAATGACTCTGTAATATCAATAGTAGCTTGAACATAAACACCGTTATCTAGTTTCACAGCGTACTGTACCTCTACTTGAACGCCGAAACATTCGTCATTCTTGTAATACATATCGATCATATTCTCATTTGTAACTTGTCCAATTGTAACCGAAACAGTAAGCCCCTCTATTAGGTCTTCTAATTCTATTATATTATTGTTGCTTACATCATTAAAATATACATTATTAGACAATGTATTGCTTGTTGACATCGTAGATATAGCCTGTTCAGCTGCTATAAGTTCATCCATATCTATAGTAAATGCCTCGGTTCCATCACCAATGTCTGCAACTGTTTCTGACTGTGATAAAGCAACTGCCAACATATAGGTAAGTTCCTGTATCCCCTCGCTTTGTTTAATTTCCTGTTCCATAGCAACTGTATCAATATTGCTGAGCATATCACCTACCGAAATATCTTGCTCTGTGTATATATCCATCGATGAATATATATCGCTATATTCACAGCCCTCATAAGAGAATGTGCAATTTCCTTTCGAATCATAGTCAACACTCGTTACTTTCACCGCACCATATTTAGATGTTTCACTGCCCTCTTTTAATATGATAATGTCACCCACTTTGATTTGTGTTTTACCATCCGCGAATGAATTACTTAAGATAGTCTCCAAATCCTCACTTGTAATACTTGCATAACCTATTACTAATTCTTCGTGAGTATTTGTAATAGACAAAAGACTTTCATCTATTTCTAAAAATGTTGCGTCCTCTTTGTACTCTACTATCTCTACTTCTTCTTTATAAATAGAGTATGTTAGAGTAGTAATTACATTAAGGTTATATCCGTCATTAGCAGGTGAAACAAGCGTTACCCCGTCTAACAGTACTGCTTCGTACATACTTCCTTCATCATAACCACCATCTGCTGTAATAGTGTAGTTATTTCCGTTTGAAGTTACTATGTACTTAACCTCTCGCCCTGTTGCTGCACTCGATCCAAAAATTTCGGTTATTTGTACATAATTAGAGAGATTAGTGCTTGTAATTGTTTCTTCGCTATAAACAGTAAATCCAAAGCTTGTAGCTTGGTCAAGCAAAGCCATCTCTGTACTTTCAAACTCCGTGTATTCTATGTCTGATTCTTTAAATGCAGCGTAAATTGTTATATCTTCGTTAATAGCCGCTTCTGTATCAAACGTTTCTGTAAAGCTTATATCGGTATACCAATTATCAAACATATATCCGTCTAAAACAGTATATGGAATGTAATCTAGCGCAGTTCCTGCCTCTATGGTAACAGGGCTAACTTCGCTACCTTCACCAGTATTAAAGCTAACTGTAACGGTATCACCTGAATTTGTTTCTTCTGAATCATATGTAATTTCCGCTTGAATAGTACTTTCTTCACCAGCGATTATAATAGTTTCAGATACCGTAAAACTCTTACTTATTACATTATCTGTAGCACTTGCACTCGCTATCATTGATTGCGAGCTAATTGAGACTAAAGTCATGACCAAGAACATGGTTAAAGAATTCATTTTTTTGATTTTTTTATTTCTTATAGCAATAAACATTAAGCACATAAAAGAGATAATTGCAAGTATCCCCCATGTATAACCCGTCATATTATCACCTGTATTTACAACCGTTGTAGCAATAGCAGTAGCAATAGCTTCTTTCTTAGAAGCAGTTATTTCTGTTGTCTTACTTTCTCCTGGCAGAAGATTGAAACTATCTTGTTTCGTATTTCCATCTATCGCAGATACTCCACTTGGTAAAATTATTTCAGTCGTAATATTTTCAACTTCATAGGTATTTGTATTAGCTACAGTCAATGTAATACCTATCTTCTCGTCTAAATTGTAACTCTCCTTATCCATTGAAAGAGTAGCTACATTACCATCTTGGGTGACGCTATTTGCTGCCAATGTCGTAATACTCATAAAGCTTGAAAGCAAAAATATCAAGCTAATCACAAAGGTCAAACTTCTTCTTTTCATAAATTTAATCCCGCCTTATTTTTAATTTAATACATAAAAGTAATCCTCTTACTTTATTAGAGTCAAATTATCAAAAAAAACCTCACCAAATTAATAATTTGGTGAGGTTCGTGATTAAATTCTAAAAATATATTCTATTCAGAATTATTTCATGTTTACTTCTGCGCCTTCAGCTTCTAATTTAGCTTTGATTTCTTCAGCTTCTGCTTTAGAAACGCCTTCTTTAACTACTTTAGGAGCTCCGTCAACTACTTCTTTAGCTTCTTTTAATCCAAGTCCTGTGATTTCACGAACAACTTTGATTACTTTAACTTTAGATGCACCTGCAGAAACTAATTCTACATCAAACTCATCTTTTTCTTCTGCTGCTGCTTCTCCAGCACCTGCTGCTGCTACTACCACACCTGCTGCTGCAGATACACCGAATTCTTCTTCACATGCTTTTACTAATTCGTTTAATTCTAATACTGATAATTCTTTGATCGCTTCGATCATTTCAGCTGTTGTTAATTTTGCCATTTTA
>JAWXUP010000003.1:0-102737 GCA_044426345.1 Clostridia bacterium
TACCGCCAGTTACTAAAATTGCGTACATTCGGTAGCACCTCTCTTTCTTTGTTTGAGTCACGCTTTCATAGGTGTGCATAGCAACTTAAGACCTACTCGATGCGGCTTTATATAGTATAACACTACACCATCTTATTGTCAAGCCTTTTTTCGACTTATTTTTGTTTTTACAAAATTAATTGCAACATTCAATTCTTCTACTTTAAATATATTCACCAAAACAAAATAAATAGGTGCTCCAATTAATGCCGCTGATATTATTTCAATGATATTTCCTGTATTGCCAAGCGAATTTGTGTAAACAGATACAAAATTCAACACAAAATACACAACAGCACCCATAATAAGAGCCGAAAAACTTATTTTTACAATATTTTTTAGCAAACGTGTAGTTCCCAAATTTCCGATTTTCTTTTGCAGTCTATAATATAGTATGCAAGCTAAAACCGTGTTCGCCAATGATGTTGCAAGGGCTAAACCAACGTGCTTTAATACGCTGATTAGTGCGAAATTAAACACAATATTTACGCATAATGACACTGCATTTGATAGCACAGGTGTTTTCGTATCTTTTAGTGAATAAAACTGCTTATTAAGTATCTCATTCAAGCTAATTGCAGGCAACCCAAGTGAGTATGCCATCAATGCTTGCGAGGTAATTTTAGCATCATCTACGCTGAATTCTCCACGCAAAAACGCAATCTCAACAATTTGATTTGCAAGCATAAAAAACGCCACTGATACTGGTATTACAAGCAAAAGCACGGTATTCATACTAGTACTAGAAATTTTCTTGTACTCGTCAAAATCGCCACTGTTGGATAACTTTGCAAGTGTCGGATAAATCGCTGTAACTATAGATACCACGAAAATAGTCGTTACAAACAAAATAAGCTGATTAGCATATTTCATAATCGTCATAACGCCTTCACCTAGCATTGATGCGAAATTTTTGTCTACAATTGAATTAAATTGGAAGATAAGTTGTCCAAAAAATATAGGAACACCCATTCTTACAATGTGTTTTATAACCTCATCATTAGGCTTTAAAACTGGTGAATACTTAAATCCCTTAGTTTTTGCAACAATCACTAAGAAAACCGATGGTAGCACCCACGAAAGTGCATATCCATAGGCTAATATACTGGTATTTCCTCGAGATATCGCAAAAGTTATCATATTTACAAAGTTATTTATTACTGTAGCAACGCCCACCGTCCAAAAAACATTTTGAATTTGCATATACCCATTTAACACGTTGTAAGTTACATACAAAAACGAAAATGGTAATATAATTCTAGTCATATTCGCAGCGATTAACTTGGTTTCTTCGGTAAAATCCACAGCGTAAAGTGGAATTAATTGTTCAGCAAAAAGCACGCCTAAAATGGAAATTGCCATAATCAAAACAATGACCGTATTTATGATATTAGAAGTTGTTTTTGATACTTTTTCGCGATTTATGGTAGATATCGACGGAATATATCCGGTAGATACTGCAACTGTGATACCAGCAAAAATAGACACAGAAATCGTAGTAGCTGCTACATATGCATCTGTCACATTAGATGCGCCATAAAAATATGCAAAGGTCATTTCACGAAGAAACCCAGAAACCTTTGATATTATTGAAAAAACAAGCATAATTATCGATGCAACGACAAGGTTATTTTTTTTCATAATGCTCCATTCTAAAATAGTTTATTTATAGTTAGTATAACCTATTTTTCGCCAAAAGTCAAAAGAATAAATTATATATTTCAGAAATGTTATAGTTCGAACTTTCGTAATTTTCTAAAAGTTTTGTTTGTTTTTTTACAAAATAAGTGCTATAATTAATTGAATTTTGTTTTTAAGGAGCAATTATGAGTTTAATTCAAATGATTTTAGTGGTCTGCCCACTAGTTTTTTTCGCATCATTTGTCGATGCAATCGCTGGTGGTGGAGGTTTAATATCACTTTCAGCATATACTTTCACAGGAATTCCAACGCATATGGCATATGGTTCTAATAAATTTTCAGCATCAATTGGTACTATTTTTTCGACTTATAGATTTTTCAAAAGTGGTACAATTCATCTAAAAACAGCACTTTTATCTGCTTTTTTTGCACTTGTTGGTTCTGCTTGTGGAGCAAAACTAGCTCTACTACTAAGCGACCAAACACTAAAAACCACAATGATGATTTTATTGCCATGTATCGCTGTTTTTGTTCTATTTAATAAAAAAACTTTCGGCGAAGACGACAACTCTTCAAGTTTATCACGCAAAAAAGCAATATTTTTATCTGCAATAATAGGCTTTCTAATCGGTACATACGACGGTTTCTTTGGTCCAGGAACAGGCACTTTTTTGATTTTAGCTTACACAACACTTATGAAATTTGATTTCAAAACTGCGTGTGGTAATACGAAAGTTGTAAATCTTTCATCAAACCTTGCTGCCCTTGTAGTATATTTATTCGCCGGCAAAGTGTATTTTGCACTAGCAATTCCCGCTGCAATATGTTCTGTAGCCGGTGGTTGGATTGGTTCTGGACTAGCAATAAAAAAAGGTTCTAAATTTATAAAACCTATGCTTGTTTTTGTGTTGATTTTACTTTTTATTAATATGTTTTAGTAACAATATATTTTCAGTTTCTACCACTTGTACTATCTTTTTTCTCGGTAGTCGCTTGTCGCGTGGCTAATACTTCGTTGCCAACGCACCCTGTAGGGGCGAACTGCGTTCGTCCGTTCGCCATAATAAATAATGCGTAGTAAATTCCCTCAGTCACTTCGTTGCCACCTCCCTCAAAGAGAGAGCCAAAAGAAAAGCCTCCAAACTATAAAAAGTTTGGAGGTTTCAGTTTTATATAAGCGTATCATAATTGCTTTTTAATCAGTATAATATACAGATTCACTTGTGTAAACGTGATTATATATATCCGTAAGTTGGAAATGAACCATCGCATCATAGTCTCCTACATAGTCATAACTAACTTCGATTTCTCTTCCATTATAGACATATTCATCTCCAAAACTACAAGTTCCAACGTAATTTCCATCATAATCATAATAATCAAATACCCACTCTAGCGTATCACCACTAGTAAACGAAAACGTTCCTTTACCCAAAGGCTCTCCAGCTGTTGAATATCTACGATACCCTGTTACATATCCATAAGGATTATCATCGTCCCAATAAACTATAACTTCAACATATTCCGTATCATTTAATATCGCAGGCACTGAACCATACGTATACCAATCATTATCACTGTAAGTAACTTCTTCTATTGCATAAAACGGTACTGTATGTCCATCTAGTGTTACCCACGTGTAATCAAACATAATAAGCAAGTCGCCATTTTTATCAAACTCATACACATTGTCACTACCTAAATCGATATATCCTTCGCCATCATCAAGCAAAGCTTGTATTTCAATAAGTGAAATTTCTTCCCATTGCTCATCACTCAATTGAAGAACATATTCTCCACCTCTAAATACGATTTCCAGTTCCTCATACATTGTTCCATCATACCAACTAGCATAAGCATCAGCGATATTAGCATCATACCACGATTCTTGCGAAAAATCCAACGAGCCTCCGCCACCAGGTTGTTGACCTTCTCCTTGACCACCTTGGCTACCACCACCTTGTCCTTGACCTTGGCCTCCTTGTCCGCCTCCGCCACCAAATCCAGACCAATCTCCTGTACTATATTCATAATACTCGCCAGCACTAGCACTTACGTATTGATTCAAGAAATCAATGTATTCATCTCCATACCCTATCGTCTCCATACTTGCAACAGTTTCACTATAATATTCAGGGTAAACATATGGGAAATACATCGACAATCCATTTGCTCCATCTACCGAATCACTGCTTACATTGTATTTAACCGCACTATTTATAGCTCCAATTAAATCTTCTGTACCTTCAAAATCCAACAAATAAACTAATTCGACAATATCAATTTGCTCATAATCTCCCGCACCGAATGATTTAGCTTTGCTAAGTGCCGAAGATAATGTTGTATACGCACTTTGGTCTGTAGATATATCAACATCGTCAAAGTAATCCACAAAAACTTGATAAACTGCTGGTATTTCTTTCAGTTCAACTACAGATAATGTTGATTCAGCGCGTCGATAATCTGCAACGCTAGCCTCTACAAAACTATCTGCCAAAACAATAGATACATCTAACGTTTCCATACCTGTATCATCGCTCCAAGTTTCTAAGAACTCTGTGTAATACCAACCAGTAGCCTCCTCTGTTTCTTCAGATGCTATCATATAATCTGCGTATGGTTCTAGCATTACAGCAGTTTCTAGTGTTGCCATTAAGCAAGCATCAAATCCAACAAAATCAAACTTAACACCGGTTTCCGATAGTCCTCTTGATATTTCATCTATACTCATTTGTCCATCTGGGAAATTCTCATCATATCCATAACCAGACATCGTACCACCACCGTGGTCCCACAAAATCAACGCATAGCGATTGGCCGGGAACAACTCTGTTGCATCAGTAATAAAATCCGAAAGAGTGTCCTCTGATGTCATATCTAATTTACCTAAATTATCATTAATGCTTATAAGTTTTCCATCTTTAACCTGCCAATATTGACAAGTAGAACCAGAAATGCTTGAATTTTCCCATTTTCTAGCACCACCAGTCATAACAACCAAGTTTAGATTATCTCCAAAGTCAGCATTAATCATTTCTTGCAAATCAGTTGAGGCATATCCTCCATCAGTTTCTAAATCTGAACCCAAAAGATATACCATAATAGTAACTTCATCAGTTCCGTCACCCATAATAGTGGTGTAATCATCTCGAACTACCAAAGATGATAAATTCGATATGATAGGCTCACTTACTGATTCGCTATAAGCTGAGCTGTATCCTGAATCCAACCCAACTTTGCTTTCTTCTTCTATTATTTCCCAAAATGCCACAATGAATATACCACCAATAACCACAATAGCTGTAAATATTGCTATGATAATTATAGCTGGAATCAAACAACCTTTGCGTTTTTTCTTAGGCATACTTCTGTTCACTTGTGGCTGATTTTGCATTGGTTGACCTTGTATTGGTTGACCTTGCATTGGTTGACTTTGCATTGGTTGACTTTGTATTGGTTGACTTTGTATTGGTTGACCTTGCATTGGTGAATTTGTATGTACTTGTTCTATTTTTTCTTCTTGATTGTCAGCAACACCCGATATTGCTTTTGCTCCGCAATTTTGACAAAATTTCGCGTTATCTAATATTTTTTCTCCACATTTTATACAAAACATAACACACCTCACTTTTCAAAATATAAAACTATACTCGACTCTTTATTTTAAATATTCCATATCAGGTTTATTTATAGATAAATCTACTTTAGGACGCACTGAGTTAACGATAATTTTATCAATTTTGCAGAATTCTTCTACAATCGTTTCACCGTTAGTTACAACCGTGATTACATCGCCATCTACCGTTACTTGTGGTTCGCATTTAGCTTTTTC
Source organism: Clostridia bacterium (assembly GCA_044426345.1). Taxonomy (GTDB): domain Bacteria; phylum Bacillota; class Clostridia; order Oscillospirales; family Butyricicoccaceae; genus CAYJLC01. The sequence goes on from JAWXUP010000003.1 coordinate 5,513, forward strand.
AGACGCTTTTTCAGAACGGTCACCGAACACGCAAGTTACTATAATATGTTCTCCAGCAGGTACTGTTTTTGTTGACATCGCTATTACAGATGTGTTATAAAGCAAGTTTGTATTTGGTGTACAATCTGTAACAATAGGTGTTCCACCTGTTTTTGTTGTAATACCAACCATACCCCAAGGCAAGCTGATAAATGCACTATCCTTAGTTTTTGCAACATTTTCTTGCGTGTATTTTCCGTTTCCTCTACCAGATACAGCTTGAAAACGAGGTTCTGATTCAATTGTAAAACCACCGTCTGCAATATCAATTTCAATATCTGTAGTGATTTTATGTACACGCACGTGCCAAGAATCTGCACAAGGAATGATAACACTCTTAACTTTTACACCATTTGGCATTGGGTAGTTAATTTTTGTACTATTTTCAGTAGTTTCATAAGAATCCATACCATAACGCATTTTATATTCATCTTTTCCCGCTGGACTTATTGCTAAAGTACTATCAAAAGCACCAGTTACTAAGTCCGTGTCACGTGAAACACTAAACGCAAATTGATTTGAATATACAAATTTTTCGTATTTTTCAGGACAATGCCCCATTTTTTTGAAACAATGCTGACCAGCCATATAACACAAAGTATGCTCATTTTCATCGTGAGTAAGTATCATAAAGCCATCTTTAAGTTCTTTTTTAGGTGCATAATCATATTTTTCTTCTTTTGCAGTCCAAAAAGCGTGGTCTGCTGGAAGTGCAAGCGACCAAAAACCTTTTAATGCCCAATAAGGCGAACCACCCGCATTATAACGTTCACTCATAAATAAGTTTGGATAGCCATAACCTACAGTCAGCACACCCGAATTGTCGCAAATTGGACGTTCAAGCCAGTTTTCAAGGTGACGTAAAGTAAGATTTTTCATTACGCCGTATGTAACACCATCTTCACCTTCAGCATCTGCAAAAGCTAATGCTCCAAAGAATGAACAGTGTGCGAATCTATAAGTTAAACTTCTACCGAATGGAATTTCATTGCCGTCATTACCAAACCAATAAACAAAATCTCTAGCGAAAGTTTTAGAACGGTCGATTAAAGTTTTGCTGTATTCTGGTTCGATTTTTTCCATAAGTTTTGCGTAAACCAAGCCATAAAAATGCATTGCAAACGGAATATAATAGTCAACTTGGTCTTCAAACCCATCGAAATACCAGCCGTCTTTTTTATAGCAACTTTCGATTAAATCTTTGTCGTCTTCAGCACGATATTCGCTATATGGAAGACCTAAAATTCTAAAGGTCATATTTATTAAAATTCTGAAATATCTCCAGTTTGTTGGGTGCATAACTTGATAGTTTGCTTGGTCTAGATATTTATAAACATTATCTTTTTGTTCTTGTGTTAGTGGTTCCCATAATTTGTCTGGTGACATAGCAATAGCAGTAGCTATAGGTGCCATTTCAACGATTTTTTGGTCAACGTCGAAAGAATCTCCCCAATACTCTTCGTGTTCTGGATTAGAACCGTTCACTATACCAATTTTATACCATTCTAGCCAATCTAGTGCCTCAGCTTGAACTTCTTCTGATAAGTCTTCTAAATTTGCCCAAAGAGGTCCTAGTCCCCATAAAACACGAGCAAAACCTTCCATAAGTGCTGTTTTTTCTGCATAAATTGCACCTATTTCTGCAACTTTAAGCCATGCGTGTCCCTCACTATAAAAAGGTTTTAACGGTCTAATTAAATCAAGCATAGCTTTTGCTGTATCATTTTTTGTTACTAAATTATATTTTTTTCTCATTTATTTTTCCCCTTTTAAATCAAAAACCTTCAAATCTTTATTGACTTGAAGGTTTTAAATATTTTAGTCCAAGAAAGTTTCTGTAACAGTTTTTCCGTTATACGTAACCGTAATAACACCATCTTTTACTGAAGCTTGTGGAACATTTTTCATTTTTTCGGTTGCAGTTTCAGAGCGATCACCAAATACGCAAGTTATAACAGTATGTTTACCTGGTTGTAAAGTATTACAAGACATTGGCAGACCTGTTAAATTGTAAAGTAAGTTTGTATTTGCTATAGCATCAACCCATTCTGGTTTATCTCCAGAAAGTGATACAACACCACTAACGCCCCAATCAAACACACCAAAAGTACTGTTTTCAGTTTGTTTTATTTGGTCTGGTGTATATCTACCATTTCCTTCACCACGTACCGCTGTAAATGCATATTCCAGTTCTATAGCAAAACCACCATCTGCGATATCAATAGCTTGTTTTGTATCAATTTCGTGAATACGAACGTGCCAAGCGCCACAAGGAACGATAACAGTTTTAACATTTACATCTGGAAGTAATTTGTAGTTTATTTTAATACAATCATCTTTAGTTTCATATCCTGTATTGCCAAAACGCATTCTATAGTGTTCATCGCCAGCATAAGATGCAACTAAAATATTGTCATATGCACCACCAATTAAGTCTGGTTCACGTGGAACGCTAAATGAGAATTGGTTTGAATATACGAATTTTTCATATTTTTCAGGACAGTGACCTTTAGTTCTAGCATTGTGTTGACCAGAAATATATGCTAAAACGTGATTGTTATCTTCGTGAGCGATTAACATTCTTGGTTTTTGGAATGCTTTTTGTGGTTCGAAATCAAAGTCTTTTTCTTCAGCTGTCCAGAATGGGTGGTCTGCTGGAAGTGAAAGCATTATAAATGCTTTAAAAGCCCAGTAAGGAGAACCTGCTGCACTATAACGTTCACTCATAAAGATGTTTGCATAGCCATAACCTACAGTTAAAACGCCAGCATTATCAAAGATTGGACGTGCAAGCCAAGTTTCTATATTACGAAGTGTAAGTCTTTTCATAATACCATAATCGACAGAATCATCAACTTCTGCAAGACCCATAGCACCAAAGAATGAGCTATGTGCGAATCTGTAAGTTAAACTTCTACCAAAACCGATTTCATTACCGTCATTACCAAACCAATATGCAAAATCGTGTGCGAATGTAGATGCACGAGCTTTTAAAGTTGCACAATATTCTGGTTCTTCTTCGCCTCTAAATTTAGAGTAAAGCAGTGCATAGAAATGCATAGCAAATGGTACATAGTAGTCATATTGATCGCTATTACCATCAAAATACCAACCTTCGCCAACATAGCTAGGTTCGATAATTCCAAGTTGGTCTTCGTCTAGTCTTGCTTGGTCGAAAGGTAAACCTAAAGTTTGGAATAATTTATTTGCAAGAATTCTAAAATATCTCCAGTTATTATTACCCATTGCGCAGAAATTACATTGATATATAAATTTGTATAAATTATCTTGTTGCTCTGGAGTTAATGCTCCCCATATTTTGTCACGGTTTAAGAAAATAGTTACAACGATAGCTGCATTTTCAACGATTTTTTGATCGTTATTTACGCATTTTCCCCAATATTCTTCGTGTTCTGGATTTGAACCATTAATAAGTCCTTCAATGTATTGTAAGCGCCATTCTTCAGCTTCTTTTTGAATTTCTTCTGGCATATCCTCAATGTTTGACCATAGAGGTCCTAAACCCCAAAGAATTCTTGTAAAACCTTCCATAAGAGCTACTTTTTCACCGTATTGAACGCCGATATCTCCTACTTTTAGCCAAGCCTTACCTGGACTATAGAATTTTTTAAGAGGTCTAATAAGTTCTAATAATTTCGCCGCTGTATCGGCTTTAGTTTTCAGTTTAAAATCTTGCATTGTTCTCTCCTTATCATTTTCCCTATAAATTAGCATAAAATATGCATTATTATCCATAATTAAATATTATCATACATAAATCAAAATAGCTATCGGCATTTTGCCTAATTTTGAGCATTATTTCTTGTATACAACGATATCTATGTAGTATTTTTGTTGTATTTATACAATAAATCAACTATTTTTTTAACACTTTTTCTTTATTTTAAAATTATATCTTGATTTTTTCAAGGAAATATTATATTATATAAGTAACATATATTCAAGCGTATTTGGAGAAAAGAGGTACTAAAATGAAAGCTACAGATTTTTCTGGAACTAAATGCTGTGTACGTTACGAAAAAGAATATTTCGACCGTTTCACTGATTTTCTAACATTCTACATAGATGGTAAAGTGCTGTATAGTCGTGCAATTCACGGTGAATCAGCTGGTGTAATCGCATCTGCTTGGGCAACACTTGCCGAAGATGGTACTATTATATACAAAAAACCGTTTTCTCGCGATGTTGACGAGTCTGTTTTACCAAAAAAAATAACTAAAATAGAAGGCGATATTTTCTATTGTGATGAACATTTTAGAAAATGGGAACCAAAATTCAAAATGAAAAATGACCCTAAAAATGGATATTCTTCTTTCAGTTTGATATTCAAAAAACTTTTTATGAAAAAATAATCCTAAAAATATAAGGACGAGAGTTTTAATAACTCTCGTCCTCTCAGTTTGTCGAAGAACTTGTTTTCAAAATAGACTTTTAAATATATAAATTTTTTATTTTGTGCAACTGCAACTTACTGATAGTGCTATCTTTTTTCTCGGCAGTCGCTCGCCGCGTGGCTGATACTTTGGGACGTCCCAAAGTATCCAAAAGACGAAAACACAGCTTGTTTTATCAGCGAGCCGTATCAGTTCGCTGCGTAAATAATTTTTCTCTGAAAAATTTTTACTTTGCTAGCGCGTGCATTCAAAATTTATTTTAAGGTTATGGTGAGCTTTGTTTTTGTGCAATGTTTTTTAACTTGCCACTTTTTCTACAAGCAAAGGACGAGAGTTTTAATAACTCTCGTCCTCTTTTTTTAACTTACAATTTCTTCTGCAGTTTCTAACATATTACCAATATAAATCGCATAACCCACCGTCGGTTCATTTACCAAAACGTGTGTCATTGCACCTATAATTTTACCATTTTGTAGTATTGGTGAACCACTCATACCCTGAACGATGCCACCTGTTACTTCTAATAAATTCGAGTCTGTAATTTGCACTGTGAAATTTATATCCGAATCAACTTGATTGTTAATGCTTAAAATATTAATCTCATACGCCTCAACTTGCTCACCTTGAACATTAGTTAAAACATACGCTTTCCCTGTAGTTACCTCAGAAAAATCAGCAACATCAACTGCTTTTGTATATTCAAAATACGTGTCCTCTGTTTTACCAAAAATACCTTGATTTGTATTAATTTCTACCGTCCCAACTTTTACCGTTGCATTGTAAGATGCTTTAAGCTCTCCAGCACTGCCAGACTCACCCTTTATCACATCTTCCACGCTTGATGGAATAAGCGTTCCTTCCGAAATTGCAGTCAATTCACCAGTATCCGAATCCGCTATGCTGTGTCCTAATCCACCATAAACGCTAGTTTCCGGGTCGATATAAGTTATAGTGCCGATACCAGCCATACTATCACGAACCCAGACTCCGATTTTATAGCTACCTTCATTTTTTTCTAAAACTGGAGTGATTTTGACAGTATGATTTTCGCCATCACGCTCAAAAATTATCTCCATTGCCTCGCCATTACTAGCAGATATAACTTCGATAATGTTATCATTAGACAAGATTTTTTGACCGTTAATTTCTTTGATGATATCACCAGTTTCAATTCCTGCAAGCTCCGCCGGACTTATAAAACCTTGCTCTGTTTCAACCTGTGACAATCCCGCTACCAAAACACCGTCATACATCACAGCAATACCAGCCGTTCTACCTATAGGAATAACTTGCGAAGGAATTGCAAAAACTTGTGTTATAGACATTATGCCCACTATTAAAATTGCTAAAAATTTCTTCATTTCATACCCTCCTCAATTTTAATATAACCAATCAGCTATATTAAACACTGCAAAGTTTTTGGCAGTCATTTTTCCTAATTTTGGAAATTTATTTAGTTGAAACCACCATTTTTTGTAGGGGCGAACAGTGTTCGCCCGTTATGTTATGTACTATAAGATATTTCCACACTTAATAAACATCTAAACCCACGTTGGGACGGTCATTGGCCATCCGTGCCACGCAAGAAAATTTGCATAAAATATTAAATTGGTGCACGTAATGCGACGGGCGAGCAATGCTCGCCCCTACAGGGTGCAATTTATTTTTTATTCAAAAACAAAAAGGCATATCCGAAAATATGCCTTTCTTTAATTAATACATTTCTTTTCTTCTTGATAAATTCATTGTGCCATCTTGCATCATAGAAAGATTTTCTAGACATTTACCTGTACCATATGCAACACAAGAAATCGCATCATCTGCAACTCTTGTTTTGATTCCTACTGCATTTTGAATTAACACGTCAAGCTCTGCAACTAGCGATCCACCACCTGTCATAACGATACCATTTGTAGAGATATCCGAAATAAGTTCTGGTGGAGTTCTTTCAAGAACAGAGTGAATTGCTTCTAAAATTCTGCTTGATACTTCTTCGAAAGCTTCGATAGTTTCATCAGATGTAATTTCAAATTCACGAGGAAGGCCAGTAAGTAAACAACGTCCACGTACACTCATAATTTTTCTTTCAGCTGGTTGGAAAACACAACCAATTTGCTTTTTAATTTGTTCTGCTGTTCTATCACCTATTAGTACATTATATTTTTTTCTAATATATTTTACGATAGCATCATCAAATTTATCCCCTGCAATTTTAAGCGATGTAGACTCAACTATACCACCTAAAGAAATAACAGCTACGTCTGTAGTACCACCACCAATGTCAACAATCATATGACCTTCTGGTTGTGCGATATCTATACCTGCACCGATAGCCCCAGCTACAGGTTCTTCAATTAAGAATACTTTTTTAGCACCAGCTTGCATACACGCATCGATTACAGCACGTTCTTCAACTTCTGTAATAATACTTGGTACACATACAACTATGTTTGGTTTTAAAATTCTAAAGCCAAGAACTTTTTTGATAAATTCTTTAATCATTTTTTCAGTCATTTCATAGTCAGAAATAACACCTTCACGAAGTGGTCTGATAGCCACAATATTACCTGGTGTTCTACCAAGCATTCTTTGTGCATCGATACCAACATTTAAAATTCTGCCAGTTGATTTGTCAACCGCCACAACAGATGGTTCGCATAAAACAACACCTTGACCTTTAACGTACACCAAAATTGACGCTGTTCCTAAATCTATACCTATATCTTTTGAAAATCCCATTTTACACCTCAAATTATTTTATATCTACTATTTTACTATATTTTTTCCCATTTGTAAACGCTATTTTTCGTCATTTTTCGAACTTTTAAACAATACACAACCTGTTACACTAGACGGATTTCCTAGATTAATCGTTCTAATTACCTCGTTCATCGTAGCTCCAGTTGTATATACATCATCTATCACCAAAATACGCTTGTTTTCAACATCTTTTTTTAGCACAAACGTATCAATAATATTAACTTTTCTATCGTTGCCTGATAATTTTGATTGCTCTCTTGTATTCTTTTTTATTAGTATTTTTTCTGCTTTTATGTCAAAAAATTTACAAAATTCATCGCACAAAAGCTCGCATTGATTAAATCCACGCTTATGCATTCTCTTTTTTGATATCGGAACGTATGTTATAATATCGAAATTTTGAATGTCTATATACTTTAGTTTTTCCAAAAACAACGTACTTAAACCACGTGCATTACCTTTTTTACCGTAAAATTTATACGAAATGAACGCATCGCGTAATGATTTTTTATATTTATAAGCGTAAATTACACCATCTTTATTTGGTTTTTTAATAAAAAACTCTTGTGATTTTTTCAAACATTCTTCGCATATATCGTGTCCTTTTTTCCTACAGATAATGCATCTTTTAGCAAAAAGCACATCAATTATTTTCAACATTTACCTCTCTAATACGTACTTTTAAGCCACTATATCGCTTATTTTTAAAGTTATTATCTACCATTTGGCTCAAAATTTCCTTATCACCGACAATTACAAGCAGATTTTTCGCACGTGTAATCGCTGTATATAAAATACTACGCGTTAGAAGTTTCGGTGTGGTTTTTGAAAGAGCCAACACTACAGCCTCAAATTCGCTACCTTGTGCCTTATGGACGGTCAAAGCATATGCTAAATCTAACTCGTTTAACATATCAAAACTGTACATCGTAATTTTTTCATCGAAATTTATCACCAAAAACTCTTCGATTAAATCAATTTCGACAATTTCTCCGATTTCACCATTGAACATTCCCATACCGTTAACGTCGTTTTTCGTCCACATTACGTCATAGTTATTTTTGATTTGCATAACTCGGTCACCGGTTCTGAAAATTATATCTCCAAAGCGTTTTTCCTGTTTTTCATCAGTCAACGGATTTAATTCCTCTTGCAAACGTCGATTTATCGCAAAAGTACCCGCTCTAGTTTTTTTCGAAGGACAAAGCACCTGTATTTGACTTGGATTTAGTTTATAATAATTCGGAAGTCTAGTTTTGCAAAGTTCAGCCACCGTATCAATTACAGCGTCCTCATCTTCACGTGGCATAATGAAAAAATCACTTTTAGCGCCAGATGTTTTCGGCATTATACCTTGGTTTACGCCGTGTGCATTTATTACAATCATACTTTCTTTTGCTTGTCTGAAAATCTCAGTCAGTGAAATCACATTAAAGCACTCGCTATTAATTATATCTTGTAAAAAATTACCTGCACCAACCGGTGGCAACTGGTCTGGATCACCAACGAAAACAATTCTCGTGCCAATTTTCAGTGCCTTTAGCAAGCCTTTTATCAAATTTATATCAATCATTGATGCCTCATCTACTATAATAGCATCTACATCAAGTGGATTTTGAATATTTTTCTGGAACATCATCTTGCCTTCAGCTGGATCAAACCCTGCCTCAAGCAGTCTATGTATAGTTTTCGCCTCAAGTCCACAAAGCTCTGTTAATCTCTTCGCAGCACGCCCTGTCGGTGCACAAAGTTCAACTGTTAATCCCAATGCTTGGAACAAATTCAGCACACCTCGAACTGTAGTGGTTTTACCCGTACCAGGACCACCTGTTAGTACAACAACACCACTTTTCCCTGCCATTTCTATAGCCTCTTTTTGACGGTCTGCATACTCAATTTGGTTCTCACTTTCCAGCTCCTCGATAAGTTCACCTATCTCAAAATCATAGTCGTATTTAAATTTACAAAGTTCGGTCAAATAATCGCAAATAAAGCACTCAGCACTGTAAATATCACTCAAATACACCGCTTCGATGTTTGCGATTTGCTCTAAATTTAATTTTTTCTGATTTACAAGCTCGTAGAGATTTTCCGAAATTTGCTCTGGATTTTGTTCCAAAAGCTTAGAACTTGCTGTAATAAGCTTGTCTTTCGGTATAAAAGCGTGTCCATTTTGCAAATTAAACTTCAAAACATAGACAATTCCTGCTTGCGCACGAATATTACTCTCTGGGTCAATATATAAATTCATAGCAAGTTCATCAACTATTAGAAAATCCACTTCAAAGTACTCATCGCACAAAATATATGGATTTTCATTTAGAATAAAAAGAGCATCATCGCCCAATTGTTTGTATAATTTAGAGGCAAGTTCGATAGGCAAATGGTTTTCAAGAAGAAATTCAATTATAGAACGAAGTTGAGTTTGACGAAGGAATTTTTCACTAATTTCAAGGGCTTTTTTCATCGTTATACCACGCACTTCGATTAAAAGTTCTGGTGTTTCTGCGATAACTCGAAAAGTGTCTAAACCAAAACGAGAAACGATTTTCTCAGCCATTTTTTTACCAACGCCTTTAACAGCGCGCGAGCCTAAATACTCGATAATTCCCTTCTCTGTAGATGGCATACTAATCTCAAAAGCATCTACAACAAATTGTTCGCCATAAGATTTGTGCGACTGCCAATGCCCAGAAACTACAATATCTTCGCCTTTTGAAATTTGTGGCATAGTGCCAGTTGCAGTAATTTCCTCGCCTTCTGCAGTATCAATTTTTATAACCGAATAACCGTTTTCTTCATTTGTATAAATAATCGCCGAAACCGTTCCTTCGATATAAATATATTCTTCCATCTAAAAACCTCTTAAATACGCTAAATTTTAAGCCTATATTTTCTTAATTATATCATATCATAAAAGTTGAATTTTTTCAATAAGCGAAATTTCTAATTTAAAATTGTCGCATATACAAAAGGTATAAAAAAATTAATATTTTACCGAGATATCTGTGCAAAGTGCTAATAAGTTAAAAATATGTCAATTTTCCCAAAAAATATATTCGAAAATTATACATTATATTAAAAAAACTATTGCAAAATATTGAAAAATTTACTATAGTAATAATTAGGTGATATTATTTTAAGGAGAATTACAAAATGAGCTTTATTAAAACACAAAAAATACCTTCGTCGCAAGAAGTTATCGATTCTATCCCACTTCCTAGCGACTTAGCTGAAATAAAAGCAAAAAGAGACGCTGAACTTGCAAAAATCATCACAGGTGAACTTGATAAATTCATACTTATCGTAGGCCCTTGTTCTGCTAGTGATGAAACTGCAGTTTGTGATTACGTTTCAAGACTTGGTAGATTAAACGAGGCTGTATCTGACAAACTGTTCATAATCCCAAGAATTTACACAAACAAACCTCGTACCACTGGCGAAGGCTACAAAGGTATGCTTCACCAACCAGACCCAAACAAAGCAACTGATATCTATGGTGGTATCAAAAGTATCAGAAAAATGCATATCAAAGCGATTAATGAATCTCATTTAACTGCTGCAGATGAAATGTTATACCCAGAAAACCTTGTTTTCGTAAGCGATATGTTATCATACATTGCAATCGGCGCTCGTTCTGTTGAAAACCAACAACATCGTCTTGTTTCTTCTGCTATAGACGTTCCAGTTGGTATGAAAAACCCAACCAGTGGCGATATTTCTGTTATGCTAAATTCAATTCAAGCCGCTCAAGCTAAACACGAATTTTTATACAGAAACCACGAAATACACACTTCTGGAAATCCTCTTGCTCACGCAATTTTACGTGGTTCTGTTGATAAATACGGTCAAAGTCACCCAAATTATCACTACGAAGATTTAGTTAGACTAGCTGAAGATTACAACAAAAGAGATTTAATAAATCACACTGTAATTTGTGATGCAAATCACGCAAACTCAAACAAAAAATACTACGAACAACCTCGTATCGTTGAAGAAATTTTAAGAAGTAGACTTGCAAATTCAGAAGTTAAATCTTTAGTAAAAGGTGTTATGATTGAAAGTTTTATCGAAGAAGGCAACCAAAAAGTTGAAGGAGGCATTTATGGTAAATCTATCACAGATGCTTGCATCGGTTGGGCTCAAACAAGAGATTTAATTTTAAGAATTGCAGACCACGTATAAATCTAAAAGCTTTTGCATACATAGACTTTTTTGCAAAGATACATAATTTTTTATTTTGTGCCACTGCGACTTACAGCTAGTGCTACCTTTTTTCTCGGCAGTCGCTCGCCGCGTGGCTGATACTTTGGGACGTCCCAAAGTATCCAAAAGACGAAAACACAGCTTGTTTTATCAGCAAGTTGCAGCCTTACCGCTGCGTAAATAATTTTTCTCTGAAAAATTTTTACTTTGCTAGCGTATGCTTTCAAATTTTATTTTAAGGTTAAGGTAAGTTTTGCTTTTGTGCATTATTTTTTAGCATACCTCTTTTAGACAGTTTAAAACCTCCGTTTTTACGGAGGTTTTTTGTTATTATATTATGATTTGTAGCTTTTTTCAAACTACATTATAGAATAAAGATAAAATGCTGCTGACGTTTCACGTGGAAACAAGTTTGCTAACAAATAAATATCATCTGTAAAATTATCTGTGTCAAGTAATTTATATAAGATACACCCTATAAGATATTGTTTGTCAATTTTTCCACTAAGTGCTCCGATATTTTTAAAAAACTCCTTATAAGTATAATTTTCACGGTCAAGAAATATCTCTAATAACTCTCTATTTACCTCGTGTAAATTATATACTTCACAAGGGTCATAGTCTAAAATCTCCATACAAGTTTCGATACCTCGTATAAAAAAGTCCTGAACATCTAAAATACCGTTTGTATAGTCTTTCAAGCATTTTGACATAGGATTTGATATGATTTTACGCACAATCAAGCTATTATATGGTATATTTGATTCGAAAAGTAATATTATACGTGCAAAATTATCAGCACAACCAGTTATTTCACTTATATTATCCGGCAGAAATGCATAACGAAAACCAAGTAGCTTTTTGAACGCTTTCATTGTATCTAAATAGCCTAATTTACGATTTATCTCTAAATCTTCTTTGTTAAACAACAGAATGTAACTTAAATCCCACGAAGGTTTTATATATTTAACCAATGGCGAGCCGATATACTCTGGATGCGCTGGTTTTGTAAATAAATCTATCGCAATAACATAATCTGCGCCCATTCTAACTGCTAAATTTATCGGTAAATTATCATAATAACCTCCGTCTATATGCAATTTATCATCAATTTTACACATAGGAAATGCCGGGAAAATCGAACACGATGCTAACAAATAATCTGCCAATTGTCCTTCAGGAATTTCAGATAAAGGCAATTCTAACGGTTTCATATTAGGAAAATGCACACATACTAACCCAAAATCTATATCCGAACTTCGTATTTTATCTTCATTTACGTGAAAATCAATCAAGTTTTTAAGTGGGATAACATCTGTAGGATAAGCTTTTTTTGCATTCTTTTTGACAAATTTATTAAAATTTGCTAACTCGAGCGAGATATCTGGTATATTAATAGTTTTAAGCACCTGATCCATAGAAATATTTGACCAAACTTCGCTTAACGTGTCCAAATCTGAACTCGCTGCAAAAAATCCATTCAAGCTACCTATAGACGTACCTGTAACTATGTCATATTCTATACCAAGTTCTTTTAAAGCAATAAGTGCACCAAGTTCATACGAACCTTTTGCACCTCCACCACCAAGCGCTAGAGCTGTTTTCATAAATATACCCTCTTAAAAAAATGATTTTATAGAAAATATTAAAAGTGCTGTTAAACCTGCAAGTTCTACTAAATTTAAAATTAATTTTGCTATTTCTTTTTTAAGGCTATTTGTAGTTTCAATCATAATAAATCCCCCATTATTTTAATTAAAATATAATTTTATGTTTATCGTGTAAATAGTATATCATACAAAATAAGTAAAGACAATACTCTTTCCGTTATTTTCATTTTGTAGTTTATATATTATATTCGCCTTGTAAATTAGTTTCAAATTTTATCTACAGAAATATTTTAAGTTACCTATTGACAATTTCAAAAAAAGGTTTTATAATTAAAACATAATTTAATACTTTCTTTGGGGCGAGGTGTAAATCCTCACTGGTGGTGATGCAGTATTTCTGATAAGCCCACGAGCGAAAAGCTGAGTCGGTTAGAATCCGATGCCAACGGTTATAGTCCGGATGAAAAAAGAGAGGTATCTATCTGTATATCTATACCCCAATGCGATTTTATTCGTGTTGGGGATTTTTTATTGAGATACCTCCGAAAATTGGAGGAAAAAATGGAAAAAATACTAAGAAAAAACTTAACAACATCTCAAAAAACACAAATGATGACAAGAATGGCTATTCTAACTGCTATCGGTGCAGTTTTATATCGCATTGAAATTCCACTTCTTGTAGCACATCAAAAAATTGACCCTTCGCTTATTCCATCGCTAGTTGGTGGAATTATGATGGGACCTTTAGCTGGTGTGACCATCGAATTACTTAAAAATTTCACCCACCTTTTTGTTACATCATCAGCTGGAATAGGCGAGCTTATTAATTTTATCGTAGGCTCATCGCTAATAATTCCAGTATGCATAATTTACCGTTCTAAACAAACAATGACAAGTTACATCGTAGCAGCTTTAATCGCTACCGTGTCAATTTTTGCAGTTGGTGCATTATGTAATTATATATTTACTCCTGTATTCTACGCTGTGATGGGTCTTCCATCGCCTTCTACTACCGAAATTATGGCTTTTGTTTCAGCATCGTTTTTGCTAAATGGACTTAAAGCAGCTGTAACATTGATTCCAACATTCTTTATGTTGCCAATGTTAAAACGCAACAGTTTATAAAATTTATCCCGTATTAAATTATATAACGCTTGTTTTACGATTATTCATCGTGAGATAAGCGTTTTTCGTATTTTATAGAGTGCTACCACTTACTGTTTTCAAATATCTTTTTTCTCGGCAGTCGCTCGCCGCGTGGCTGATACTTTGGGACGTCCCAAAGTATCCAAAAGACGAAAACAAAGCTTGTTTTATCAGCAAGCCGTATCAGTTCGCTGCGTAAATAATTTTTCTCTGAAAAATTTTTACTTTGCTAGCGTGTGCTTTGAAAATAAGATATACGTTTAAGTTAAATGCGAATTTTTGTGCAGTGGTATTTTTTTGTAGTAGCAAACAGTGTTCGTCCGTCATTCATCCATATACCAAATCCAATATATATATCGAAAAAAAGAGAAGGACTGTAAAAATCCTTCTCTAAGTTTATTTATTTTTGATGGTAATGAACGTGTAACAATTGATGTTCTTTTCCTTTAAGTACTGTAGAATAAAGTGTATCCATCATTGGGTTTTCATTTGAACGTTTAAATTGAGAAATTTTGTCCGAACGATAAATACCTTCAGCACGTTTTTTCTTAACTTCAAGAGATGCCACTGGTTGTCCAGCACCACCTATACAACCTGTAGGGCATGCCATTACTTCGATGAAGTCATAATAAGCTTCGCCAGATTGTAATTTTTGAATCAATCCTTCAGCATTAGCAAGACCGTGAACTACTGCAATTTTAACTTCTCTATCGCCAACAGTTGCAAAAGCCTCTTTAACACCTTCCATACCACGAACACCACAAAATTCGATATCATGCAATACAGCAGGGTTTTTATCAACAACTATACGACGTATAGCAGCCTCTGTTACACCACCAGTTACACCAAATAATACACCACCACCACTATATATTCCGAATGGCATATCAAGTGCTTCAGGTTCTAATTCATCGAATTTAACGCCAGCCTCTCTTATCATTTGAGATAGCTCTTTTGTTGTGATAACAGCGTTGATATCTGGAATACCTTTGTGCTTAAATTCATCACGAGCAGCTTCGTATTTTTTCGCTGTACAAGGCATTACTGCAACAACAAAAAGTTCTCTTTCGTCTACTTTACCACGATATTCATCATTGTAATGTGCTTTAATAGCAGCACCAAACATTTCCATTGGTGATTTACAAGTTGAAATTGAATTTAAATATTCTGGGTGTTTTGTTTCAACATATTTAATCCACGCTGGGCAACAAGAAGTGAACATTGGGAAATTATCACCAGTTTCAAGACGTTCTAAAAGTTCTTTTGCCTCTTCCATAATTGTTAAGTCAGCACCTAAAGCAGTGTCATATACTCTGTCAAAACCTATTCTTCTCATCGATGCAGAAATTTGACCGATAGTATTTTCGCCTTCTGGCATACCAAATTGACTACCAATAGCAACACGAACAGCTGGAGCAATTTGTGCAACAACACGTTTTGTAGGATCATAAATTGCGTCCCAAACTTTTTGCTTATCGTTTTTGATAACGATAGCACCCGTAGGACAAACCGCCGCACATTGACCACAGTTTACGCAATCAGATTCTGCAATTGGTTTTAAAAACGCAGGAGTTACAAGCGCATTTGAACCACGGAAAGCAAAGTCTATAGCACCAACATTTTGAATTTCTGAACATACACGAACACAGTCGCCACATAGAATACATTTATTAGGGTCACGGTCTATAGATAAACTTGATGTATCAGGTTGGAATCTATGCTCAAAAGGTTTGTTATTGTCAAAGCGAACATTTTCAATACCAAAACGTTTTGCAAGTTCTTGAAGTTTACATCTACCACTTTTCGTACACGTTGTACAGTCACGACAGTGTGATGATAAAATAAGTTCGATTATCATTTTACGGTGTTTTTGAAGTTTTGGTGTGTTAGTTTTGATAGACATACCATCACGTGGTTGAGTTGAGCAAGATGCCATAATGTTTCCACGTTCGTCTTCTACAACACACATACGGCAAGCACCATATATAGAAAGTTCTGAATAATAGCAGAAAGTAGGAAGTTCGATACCAATTTTACGGATTAAGCTTAAAATATTTGGTTCATCTGTAAATTCAACTTTCAAGCCATTGATTCTCATATATTTTTTATTCATTAGTCTACACCTCCACTACTGCGCTGAATGAACAGCCATCAACACAAGCACCACATTTGATACATTTAGATTGGTCGATAGTATATGGTTGCTTGATTTTACCAGATATCGCACCAACAGGACATACTCTTGAACATTTTGAACAGCCAACGCATTTATCAGCCACAATTTGATATTCTTTAAGAGCTTGACAAACTTTCGCTGGACATTTTTTGTCAACAACGTGTGCAATATATTCATCTCTAAAGTGTGTAAGTGTACTAACTACTGGAGCTGGAGCAGTTTTACCAAGTCCACAAAGAGCAGTGCTTGAAATAGTGTCCGCAAGTTCCATAAGTGTATCTAAATCTTCTAGTTTACCACGTCCTGCAACGATTTCTTCTAAGATATGTAGCATAACTTTTGTGCCTTCACGACAAGGTACGCATTTACCACAAGATTCGTTTTGAGTGAAATTCATAAAGAAACGAGCAATTTCAACCATACAAGTGTCCTCGTCCATAACAACAAGACCACCAGAGCCTATCATACCACCAACAGCGTATAATGAGTCAAAATCTAGAGGGATATCTAAGTGAGGAGTGATTAAACAACCACCAGATGGTCCACCGATTTGAACAGCTTTGAAAGCTTTGTCATTTTTAACGCCACCACCGATGTCGAAAATAACTTCGCGTAGTGTAGTACCCATTGGAACTTCGATAAGACCAGTATTGTTTACGTTACCTGTAAGAGCGAAAGCTTTTGTACCGTGATTTTTTTCAGGACCAATTTTGATATATTCATCAGAGCCAATATTTATGATAACTGTAACGTTTGCAAATGTTTCAACGTTGTTAAGTACGGTAGGTTTACCAAATAAACCTTGTTCAACAGTACGAGGTGGTTTAACACGAGGCATACCACGATTACCTTCGATTGATGCAGTTAAAGCAGAGCCTTCACCACAAACGAAAGCCCCAGCACCTTGGTTTATATGTAATTTAAAGCTAAAACCACTACCCATAATATTATCGCCAAGCATACCAGCTTCTTCGGCTTTTTTGATAGCAATTTTCAAACGATTAACAGCAAGTGGATATTCTGCACGAACATAGATATAACCTTCTTGGGCGCCAGTTGCAATACCAGCGATAGTCATACCTTCGATAACTTTATGTGGGTCACCTTCCATGATACTTCTATCCATAAAAGCACCTGGGTCACCTTCGTCACCATTACAAACGATATATTTTGTAGGTTCTGCTTGACGTGAAACTTGTTCCCATTTAATTGCAGCTGGGAAACCACCGCCACCACGTCCACGAAGTGATGAACGTCTGATTTCTTCGATAATTTCGGTTGGTTTCATATCAAAAAGACATTTTGCAACAGCTTGATAACCACCACCTGCAATATATTCTTCGATAGATTCCGCATCAGAATGCCCACAATGTTCTAAAACAAGACGTGTTTGTCTGCTGTAAAATGGAATTTCTTCTTGTTTTTGATATATTTCACCGTCTTTTTTATACATAAGACGTTCGATTGGCAAGCTATCAATAATAGTTTTCTCAATAATTTCTTCGACATCATCAAGTGTAACTTTAAGATATAACCAACCTTGAGGTTCTATTCTCATAAGAGGACCCATTTCGCAGAACCCATGACAACCACTTTGTTTTAGTCCGATTTCATCATCGTGTGGGTCAACTTCTAAAGCTACAGAAACAGGAATACCTCTATCTTTTAAATCTTCGGCTATTTTATTGTAAATATCCATAGACCCACCAGCTACACAGCCAGTACCAGCACAGATAAGCACTTTTGTAGTTTGCATTTCCAAGGCTTTTTTATAAGCTTTCATAGCTTTCATCAAGCCATATTGACTAGAAATTTTATCCATTTAACACTTCCTCCTTCAAAGTTTTAAGTAAATCTGCAACTTTTTCAGTATTCATCGCAGGATATACTTTGTCATTTACAGTAAGTACTGGAGCAAGTCCGCACGCACCTAAACAAGATACAGTTTCAACAGTGAAAAGCATATCTTCGGTAGTGTGTTTTTTGTCAGACAGACCTAAATCTTTGTATAAAGCGTTTAAAATTGGAATAGATTTTCTTACGTGACACGCTGTACCATCGCACACACGGATAACGTATTTTCCTTTTGGTTCTAACGAAAAATTTTCATAGAAAGTAGCAACAGAGTAGATTTTTGCATCACTTATTTTTAGTTTTTTTGCAACATATATAAGAGCTTCTTGTGGCAAATAACGATACTCGGATTGTATTTCTTGCATAATAGCAATTACAGACGAACTTTGGTAGTTATGCTTTGCTAGTGTTTCGTCTACAAATGCAAAATCGAATTGTGTCATATGTAACCCTCTTTTCAAAATTGTTTATAAATCATCAATATAAGTTTATGATATTTGAATAATTTTGTCAATATAATAACAATGTAAGAAAACTTTTTTAGCATTTTTGACAAAATTATTAACCTTTTTTTATGTCTTTTCACAATAAAATACACCGTGTAATTTATACACGGTGTTATACTAACGAAAACTTATTTTCAATATTAAATTTGCATAATAATATACAGATTTTTTATTTTGTGCCTATACAACTTTTCACTCGTGCTACCTTCTTTCTCAGCAGTCGCTCGCCGCGTGGCTGATACTTTGGGACGTCCCAAAGTATCCAAAAGACGAAAACTTTGGCGAAAGTTTTATCAAAATGGGGCGTATATTGTTGTATGTTCCACGAAATTCGGCATACATTCGCCTAACCACTCGTACTCCAGCTCGCTATCGCTTATGCTGTGGAATTAATAAATTTTCACGACCACTAAGCTGCCTATTGCAGTGCTAGAACTTACGTTATGCGTTGCTCGCAATAATTGGTTTTGTACAACGTTTTTTAGCTTGGTACTTTTTCGACACTCTGTAATCTTTTTATGAAAGATTTATCAAAACTAGTCTAAATTTATCGCTGCACAAATAATTTTTCTCTGAAAAATTTTTACTTTGCTAGTGCGTGCATTCAAATTTTATTTTAAGGTTAGTTTTTCTACTACATATAATGCAACATATAGGGTTAATTAAATTTAATTTATACTGTTTTACATCAACGATTCATAATCACGAATAACTTTCAAAAATTGCTCTCCAAATTGCTCGTATTTCTTTGCTCCAACTCCATATATTTGCAAAAATTCATCTCTCTTTATAGGAATTTGTACACACATATCAATTAGAGATTTATCACCAAAAATAACATAAGGAGGTACTCCCTGCAACTTCGCAAGTTTCAATCTCAATTCACGAAGTTGCTCAAATAAACCTAGATATTTTTCATCTATTTCACCAGTTGCAGACACTTTTAGCGTTTCTACTTTTTGTCGCGCTTTCGCTATACGCATTTGTAAGACAACATCATCTGCCAATAACTCACGAGTAGTTTCAGTCCATTTAATAACAGGAAAATCGCCTATAGTTTTTTGTAAATATCCTTTTTGAATTAAGAAATTTATTATATCGTTCAATTCTCGCACACTTTTTTCTAGTATACCATACGTTGAAAGCGTTTCAAGTCCAAACTTTGATACACGTTCGTTTTTACTACCACGTAACACTTCAATTACCAACGAAACTCCAAAACGCTCACCCATTTTTCTTACACAAGAAATAATTTTCCTTGCATCTTCCGTGATGTCGACTAAATCAAAATTAGTGTCGCAATTAGAACATTTACCACAAAAATTCTCCGGATTTTCACCAAAATATTTCAAGATAAAACTACGCAGACATTCTGTTGTGGTACTATAAAAAGTCATCATTTTCAGACGCTCTAAGTCCTGCTGAATTACTATTTTTTCCGTTTCTTCGTCTAATTCTTTATTATCACGTGAATTTTCAATCATCCATTGTTGCGTTCTAACATCGCCTCCACCATAAAGAAGTAAACACTCCGCTTGACTACCGTCACGTCCAGCACGACCAGCCTCTTGATAGTAACTTTCAATATCTTTGGGCATATTATAATGCACAACATATGATACATCTGCCTTGTCAATGCCCATTCCAAAGGCATTTGTTGCAACCATAATTTTACATTTATCGTACAAGAATTCTTCCTGATTTAATTTTCGCTCATAGTCCCCAAGTCCTGCGTGATAACGTGTAACGCTAAAACCTTGTTGTGAAAGTTTATCGCAAACTTCTTCCACTTTTTTCCTAGAAAGGCAATAAATAATGCCGTTTTTATCTTTTCTAGTATGCAAAAATCGCAGTAAAGTTTCAAATTTTTTAGAAGGATTTTGCACGCTAAAATATAGATTATCACGATTAAAACCAGTTACTTTTATAAATGGATTTTTCAATTTCAATCTGTCAACTATATCATCACTAACTCGTTTCGTTGCAGTTGCTGTAAAAGCTGAAATAATCGGTCTTTTGTCTAATTTATCAATAAATTCCGGAATTTTTGTATAGCTAGGTCTAAAATCTTGTCCCCACTGCGAAATACAGTGCGCCTCATCTATAGTTATCATAGAAATTTCAACAGACTGTGCAAAATCTATAAATTCCTCTGTAAGTAATCGTTCTGGTGCTACATAAATCAGTTTATATTTATAATTTTTCGCATTTTCCAAAGCTTTTCGTATTTGCTTTGTATTTAGCGATGAATTTATATACGCAGACGGAACACCTGTTGCAATCAAACTCATTACTTGGTCTTGCATAAGCGAAATTAGTGGCGAAATAACAAGCGTAATTCCAGTGAATTTTATTGCAGGCACTTGAAAGCATATAGATTTCCCACCACCTGTTGGCATTATTCCCAATGTGTCATTATTATTCAAAATCTGCGTTATTATTTCTTGCTGACCGTTACGAAAAGTATCATAACCAAAATATTTTTTTAAAGTTTCTTTCATTTTACTCCTATTTATACCATTAAAAAGCGAGCAGAAAACTCTGCTCGCGAGACTGCTTAAAACTGAATATTTCCACTTAATATTTTATATATTTTTTTCCATAAAAATATGTTTTGCGCCTTCTTCGAGATATGGTTCACCAACAACGCTAAATCCACATTTTTCATAAAAATCTTTTGCGTGATATTGTGATGAAAGCACAACTTTTTTCGCGTTTTGTTCTAACGCTACTTGTTCTAGTTTTTGTACAATTTCCACTCCGAAACCTTGTCCACGACAGTCTTTTCGAACTGCAATTCTGCCAAATTTGTAGATATCTTGCGATTTTTCAAATGTTCTGCCAGTCGCAACTGCCAAACCATCTATATATAGGATAACGTGAAAAGCACGGTCATCAATATCATCGAATTCCTCGTCAAAGCCTTGTTCATCTACAAAAACCTCGAGTCTGATATTTTTGCTATCCTCTGTCACATTTTTTGCTACGATAAATTCCATTTTTTTACCTCTATGTTAAATTATTTTAGCGCCGAGTGTGTTTTCAAAATGTGAAAGTGCAAAATCGTGACCGACTTGGTTAAAACTCGCAACGCCATCACGTACAATGCTAATTTTATAACCTAGATTATAGGCATCAACTGCACAATGAAGTACGCAAATATCCGTGCAAACTCCAACTAATATAATGTCATTCACACCACGCTCTTTTAATTTCAAATCAAGTGGCGTGCCTGCGAATGCTGAAAAACGATTTTTTGCGATATATAAATATTGATTTTTCTCTACTTTTTCTACTGCAATTTTAGTTTTACCGTACAAATCTTTTCCGTAATCATCAAAGCAATGAGCTGGAAACATATCTTTTTCTATAGAATACAAGTCATTTTCAACGTGGTTATCGCAAGCATTGACTATAAAATCGCCATTTTTTGCAAATTCTTCTACCAAACTCGCAATTTTCTCATCAATTGCTTGCGCAACTGCTCCGCAAGTTAGTTTTCCATCGTCTGCTACGAAATCATTATTAAAATCGATTACAATAAGTGCTTTTTTCATAAAGTCCACTCCTACAAATCAAGTTTTTGGTCACCGAATTTTACTATGCCAAGTTTTCTAAATGCAGTGTCAAAAGCATATGCAAGCATAGCTGGTGCTACGAAACATACCACTAAAATTCCGAGCCACGTATTAGTATTAGAACCCATCGAAGAAAGTAGTCCAATTGGGCCTACCAATCCACAAGTACCCATACCTGCAGCAACTGATAATTCTGAGCTTATTTCAAGTTTGAAAATCAAAGTAGCGATAGGTCCTGTAAATGCTGCAGCGAGCGTTGGAGCAAGCCAAATCTGTGGACGTCTGAAAATATTTGGAACTTGTAACATTGAAGTACCAAGACCTTGAGCTAAAAGACCACCCATTTTATTTTCACGGTAACTTGCAACAGCAAAGCCTACCATTTGTGCAGAGCAACCAGCAACAGCCGCACCACCAGCAAGTCCACTAAGACCTAGCATAATGCAAAGGGCCGCAGAGCTTATAGGTAGTGTCAGTACTACACCGACAACCACTGATACAAGTATGCCCATATATAAAGGTTGCATTTCAGTAGCTGTGTTAATTACATCACCAAAAGCATACATAATTTTCGAAACATAAGGTCCTATGTAACCAGCAACAGCACAACCGATTAAAATAGTCACGGTAGGCGTTACTATTATGTCAACTTTAGTTTCTTTTGATACAACTTTACCACATTCCGTAGCCACAATAGTAGCTAATAATGCGCCTAAAGGTCCTCCCAATGCATTACCGGCCACGCCAACTGTAGCGCACGAAAACATTACAAGTGGTGGAGCTTTTAACGCCCAAGCTATCGCAACTGCCATAGCAGCACCTTGAGCTTGTGTTGTATAGTTTGAGATTTCGATAAGCCAATCTATATCTGCTTGTTGTCCTATAGTTTTAAGGATAGTACCTATTAATAAAGATGCAAAAAGACCAAGTGCCATATTACCCATAGCATCTACAAAATATCTTTTTAGTGAAATTTCGATGTTTTTTCTTTCAAAAAACCCTTTTCTGCTAGTAGTCATAAAAAATCCCCCATCGATTAATACGTTGTTTTTCTTTATAGTACATTCTAACACATTTATTGTATAAATAAAAGGTCTGTTTTGGATATAAATTTCGTCACAGTTTTGAGATAATTTGGTAAAAAGAACTAAATATAACAAATAATAGTTATAAAAGCAAGTAAATTTGAAATATATTTCAAATTACAGAAAAACCAAGCTTCCCCATAAACTTAAAATAAAGTTTAAATGCACGCACTAGCAAAGTAAAAATTTTTCAGAGAAAAATTATTTACGCAGTGGTAAAATTGGACTAGTTTTGATAAATCTTTTATAAAAAGATTTCGTCTTTTGGATACTTTGGGACGTCCCAAAGTATCAGCCACGCGGCGAGCGACTGCCGAGAAAAAGGATAGCACAGGTGGTAAGTGGTAAAAGCATAAAATAAAAAATTATGCATTTAAATGAAAAAGTCTATTGAATAAAGCAATTTTTCGCTAAACTGAGCAATAAATTGTATAGAATTTTTAATAAATTTTATAGAATCTTTTATAATAAAAAAATTAAAAACTTTTCTAAATTTTAACAAAAATATGCTTGACTTTATAGTTAGTGTGTGCTAATATTTATTATAGATAAAGTTAGCTCTAGATAACTTTTCAAATTGTTAACTTGAGCGTTTTTTAACAAGAAAGGGTGTTTCTATGACACTAGCACAAGCCGAGCTTGGCAAACCATATGAAATTTTAAGCATTGAAACAGAAGACGAAGAATTAGACGACTTTTTATTCACATTAGGTTGCTATTCTGGAGAAAACATTACAGTTGTATCAACAGTTGGCGACAGTTTTGTAGTATCAATTCGTGATGGTAGATACAATATAGGTCGTGATCTTGCAGAAGCAATTCGCGTATCTTAAAAACTAATAAAAACCGTGCAAACGGTTTTATTAATACATTCAAGTTAGCTTAAACTAATACCATTAGCATCAGCTAATAAATAAAATTTTTGGGGGAAAATCATGAGAATAGCACTTGCCGGAAACCCGAACAGTGGTAAAACAACACTTTACAACGCACTTACAGGTAAAAATGAACACGTTGGTAACTGGGCTGGCGTTACTGTTGACAAAAGAGAAAGCAAATTAAAATCAAACTTTTGCAACGGTGCAGATTTAGTAGCAGTAGACCTTCCAGGCGCATACTCTATGTCGCCGTTCACATCAGAAGAAAGCATTACAAGTACTTATGTAAGAGCAGAAAATCCTGATGTAATCATCAATATCGTAGATGCAACAAATTTAAGCCGTAGCTTATTTTTCACAACTCAACTTCTAGAGTTAGGTGTTCCAGTTGTTGTTGCGCTTAACAAATCGGATATTAATGAGAAAAAAGACACAAAAATTGATGTAGCAAAATTAGCTGAACAACTTGGTTGTGCAGTTGTTGAAACTAGTGCTATTGCCGCTAAAGGTTTAGACCAACTTGTAGCAAAAGCAGTTTCTACAGTTTACACAAAAGCTCCTTTTGTTCAAGATAACATCGATTTACACGATAAAACTCAAGTTGATGCAGCTGATAGAAAACGTTTCTCGTTTGTAAATTCAGTTGTAGCACAAGTTGAAAAAAGAACTGTAAAAACTGCAGATAAAAATACAGGCGATAAAATCGACGCTATCGTAGCACACAAAGTTTTAGGTTTACCTATCTTTGCACTTGTTATGTGGGCTGTATTCTCAATTTCACAAGCACACGTAGGTCCTATTTTTGCTGACATTTTAGTTGGTTGGATCGAAGCTTTCCAAGAAATGGTAGCTGGAGCAGTAGAAAATGCTCACCCAATCGTAGGCGCATTACTTGCTGACGGTATCGTTGGTGGTGTTGGTGCTGTTGTTGGTTTCTTACCACTTGTAATGGTTATGTACTTCCTAATCGCTCTTCTTGAAGACTGTGGTTATATGGCTCGTGTTGCTGTTGTAATGGATCCATTCTTCAAAAAAGTAGGTCTTTCTGGTAAATCAATCATTCCTATGGTTATTTCTACTGGTTGTGCAATTCCTGGTGTTATGGCTTGTCGTACAATTCGTAACGAAAGAGAAAAACGCACAATGGCTATGCTTACTCCATTTATGCCTTGTGGTGCAAAACTTCCAGTTATCGCTCTTTTTGCTGGTGCATTCTTTGCAGACGCTTCTTGGGTTGGTACTACAATGTACTTCGCAGGTATCGCATTTATCATCTTAGGCGCTATGCTTATCAATAAAATCACTGGACACAAAATCCGTAAATCATTCTTCATTATGGAACTTCCAGAATACAAAATGCCAAGCTTAAAAAGAGCTGTTATTTCAATGTTAGAACGTGCGAAAGATTTCATCATCAAAGCTGGTACAATCATCTTAGTTTGTAATGCAGCAGTTCAAATTATGCAAACTTTCACTTGGTCTTTCGAAATCGCAGAAGAAGTTGGTACAGCTTCAATCTTAGAAAGCGTTTCAACTCCATTCGCTATTTTATTCATTCCTCTTGGCTTTGGTATTTGGCAATTCGCAGCAGCAGCTATCACTGGTTTCATCGCAAAAGAAAATGTTGTTGGTACACTAGCAGTTGTATTTGCTGGTCTTGCAACTTTAGTTGATGCAGATGAACTTGAAGTGATTGGCGAAGGCGCTGATGTAGCTAACGTTATGACTTCTGAACTTGCAGCTTTCACAGCTGTTGCAGCTCTAGCTTACTTAATGTTCAACCTTTTCACTCCACCTTGTTTTGCAGCAATCGGTGCTATGAACTCAGAAATCAGTGATAAAAAATGGTTCTGGGGTGGCGTTGCTCTTCAATTCGGTACAGGTTATGTTATCGCATTCCTAGTTTACCAAATCGGTACTCTAATCACTACAGGTTCTGTAGGTTCTGGATTTATCGGTGGTTTAATCGGCGTTTTAATAATCGTTGGTATCGTACTTGTTTTAGTTAAAAAAGGCAACGAAAAAGCTCTTGAATACTCACTAAAAAAATCTGTTAAAGCGTAAGGAAGTGAATTTATGGACACTATAATTGTTATCGCGATAATCGTAGCCATCATTGGTTTTGCGATGTGGTACATTATAAAAGAGAAAAAAGCTGGTGCGAAATGTATCGGTTGTTCATACTCAAAAGAATGTTCAAAATCAAACTGTCCTAGCCAACAACAAAAATAAATTTTACACCTGTCACTTTTTTCGTGACAGGTGTTTTTTTTAATAACTCATTTTCAAAATAGATTTTCAGCAAAATGTATAAAATTTTTATTGTGTGCCACTGCTACTTACTACTAGTGATATCTTTTTTCTCGGCAGTCGCTCGCCGCGTGGCTGATACTTTGGGACGTCCCAAAGTATCCAAAAGACGAAAACACAGCTTGTTTTATCAGCGAGATAAAGCCATATCGCTGCGTAAATAATTTTTCTCTGAAAAATTTTTACTTTGCTAGTACGTGCATTCAAATTTTATTTTAATGTTAAGGTAAGCTTTGCTTTTGTGTTATATTTTTAAACTTGCCTCTTTTTTCGTGACAGGTGTTTCCTTTCAAACAATAACATTGCACTATAAATTTTTTTATGCTAAAATATAAAAAAGGAGATGTGATTTATGAGTAAAAAAGTAGAATTCTTAATAAAAAACGGTCATATCATCGACACAACTTGTGAGATTGATAGAATTGCTAACTTAGCAATTTCACACGGAAAAATCGTTGGAATAGATACTGATTGTCAAGCAGACAACATACTTGATGCAACAGATTGCTATATTTTCCCCGGATTAATAGATTTCCACGTTCACTCAGCCTTCGGTGCTAGCGCTATCGCTGTAAAACCAGATTATGTGCTAGCAAACGGCGTAACCTCTATAGTCGATGCTGGTAGCGTTGGTTATGCGAATTTTGGTTCATTTTTAAATGTTGTAAATAACAGCACCGTTCGTGTTAAATGTCAACTAAGTACATTCTCTGCTGGTCAGATAGATGAAAAACTCATCGAAGATTACTCAACAGAAAATATGTTTTGCGACAGAATAATTGATACGTGCGAAAAATATAGTGACGTAATTATCGGTTTAAAATTACGTATAAGTCGTGATATAGTTGGAGATTTAGGAATGAAACCAGTCAAAGATGCATTGAAAATCCTAGAAAGTTTGCCAAATCGACATTTATGCATACATTCAAGTGACGCTACTGGAACAATGAGTGAACTCTGCGATATGCTACGTGCTGGTGATATTCTAGCTCACTGTTATCACGGAAAAGGTCACACAATTATAGACAAAGACGGAAAAGTTTTCGATAAAATAAAAGATTCAAAGGCTCGAGGAGTTATCTTTGACTCAGCTCATGGACAGTTTAATTTCTCCTCAAGTACTGCAGTAAAAGCAATCGCCGATGGCTTTTACCCAGATATTATAAGTTCTGATATGACCGTAAATAAGATGGGAAAATCAAAAATTGTTCGCAGTTTACCTATGATTATGAGTAAATTTTTAGCATTAGGTATGCCTTTGTATGACATAATTCGTGCTGTTACAGAAAAACCAGCCGAAATGATGGGTATGAACGGTAAAATCGGCACGCTCAAAACAGGCGCGTTAGCCGATGTCACTATAATGAAAAAAATACCATTCAAGCGTGAATATCCGGATATAGACGGTGGAATTATCTATGGTGATGAAATTTTAATTCCACAAGTAACAATAATTGACGGTAACGTAGTTTATATGCAAGAAGATTTTATGAATTAAATATATAATTTTTTCAGCTACTACCACATCTTACGGTGTTATCTTTTTCTCAGCAGATGTTCGCCACGTGGCTGATTCGCACATTTTAAATATAAATAGTGCAAATTTTATAAAAAAGGTGGGAGCAAGCTCCCACCCTACATTTTTCATGTCATTTTTCACATTGTGCTATATCTTAAACTGGTGCATCTTCCGTATTCTACAATTCTAGGCAACAATATCATCGTTTTGATGTTGTTTATTCGTCAGCAGAAGACCAGCGCAAATTGCCGTTAATGGCGCAACGCTTACAAGTCCAAAACTACCAACTACCGTATCTAATATTTCACACGCCACATATTTGTAGTTTAGCAGATTGTCTATCGGCGTTCCTTGTGCCATAAATACCATAAGCAGTGAAATATATCCACCAGAATACGCTAAAAGTAATGTGGTTGTCATAGTTCCCATTGCAGCTCGACCAACATTCATTCCACTTTTTATAGCCTCTATAGGTGTGATATCTGGTTTTTTGTCTATTACTTCATTTACAGCTGACGTAATATCAACAGCTAAGTCCATAACTGCTCCAGAAGAGCCAACAAAAATACTTGCGATGAACAATTCTTTGAGGTTTAGGCTTGAAAATCCGTTGTAAATCAACGATGCAGAACCGTCTAAAATTGAGCCGTTCATATTGAATAAATCAGTAAAAACTAACGCCATAATCATCGTCACAAACGTACCTGTAAGCGAGCCGATAATTGCCGATAAAGCCATTTTGTCATAACCAAACACGAGCGAAATTATTATCACCGTCAAAATCGCCGTTATGATAAAACCGATAACGACAGGGTTTGCTCCGTTTAAGCAATTTGGAATTAAGACTTTCCATATCATTAAAATTGATATAACAAAGCTTAAAATCGCACGAATTCCAGTTTTCCCAGCTACTAAAATTAAAAATATAAAGAAAAGTGCTACTAAAATCAGTTCAATATCCAAACGATAATGGTCTACCATTGAAACTTGCATAATTTCGCCGTCTTTGTGACTTACAAGTACGAATACTTCGTCACCAACTTCATATAGTTTATCCGACTCAATTGAGCCTGATAACATATTGTACCCAACAGCAGTTTGACCTTTAAAATGTCCACCCATAATTTCAACAAGACAAGTTTGGTCACCAGTTGCAACAATACCTATGGTTGTAACATTGTCATTATACACCTCTAAAACCTCTGCTTTACAACGGTCACGGTCTTCATAAATAACAGCACCTTCGTATCCTGTTGGTAACATTAAGAGAGCTATTAAAATTATTGCACTAACAATTACAGCAGCATTACGTTTGATAAATGATTTCATATTTTTTCCTTTTATTTGTATATTTTTTCCCAATTACTTGTGTAACGTATTGGTGGATTTTATATTCGCCCACAATTACCTAACACCTTAACAACAAGTCACCATTATCTACAATTGGTATTATATTTTTACGGACGATAAGACTTTTTTGCCTTACCGTCCGTTTTTTTACAAGTATTTTCTTATTTTTTATTAATTAGTTGATGCCCATGATAGTTGCTAGTGAGTTGTAAATATCTGTGTTATCATAGAAACCATCAAACAATTCAGAACCTACACCTTGAGCAAATGTACCAACTGTTACACCTGTGTGTGAAGTTGAGCTAAAATCAATACCAGATTTATTATTTAATAAGTGCATAATTGTAATCGGAAGTGGACTGTAACCACCGTATAATTCAACTTTTTCTTCAGCGTCGATATCAGCGCCTAGCACTTGAACATCGTATGCTACTTGAAGTTTAGCAAGTTCGTAATCTGTCATTGATAATGCTTTACCAGCGTCAGTTGTAAGTCCACAGAAAGCTTCTACGTCAGCAAGGATTGTTTCAAAAGACGCACCTTCGCTTGCACGAGTTGACATTAGTGAGTTTATTACATCGTAAGAACCGTTTTGACCTTCAAGTTGAGCTAAGAATGTGTCATACCAAGTACCAACGTAACCGATTGTAAGTCCACCTGTTTCGTGGTCACCTGTTACAACGATTAAAGTTTCGTCTGGGTGAGCATTGTAAAATTCTACAGCTTCAGCGATAGCATCAGAAAACGCGATTGTATCACCGATTGAAGAGTATGCATCGTTTGCGTGACAAGCCCAGTCAATTTTACCAGATTCAACCATCATAAAGAAACCGTTGTCATTGTCTAGCACTTCGATACCTTTTTTAACGTAATCAGATAATGCCCACATACCATCTTCACGGTCAACTTCGTATGGTAGCGCGCCATCAGTATCTTCACCAACGATGATTACTTTACCTGTTTCAGCTGTAACTTCTTCAGCAGCAGCTTGATCTTTAAGAACAACTGTGTAACCAGCATCTTCAGCTAATTCATAAATGCTAGTAGCAGTGCCACCGTTATCATATTTATAGATTTCACCACCAGCGAAGTAGTCGAAGTTTGAGGCAACTAAGTCTAAACCGATATCATAGTAGTTATTTCTTGATGCATCGTGTGCATAGAAAGCAGCTGGAGTAGCGTGGTTGATTGTAACTGAAGATACGATACCAACTTTCATACCAGCATCTTTAGCTTGCTCTGCGATTGTTTCATATTCAGTAACTAAATCTTCTGCAACACTGATTGAACCTGAGTGAGTTTTGTTACCAGTTGCGATTGAAGATGCAGTTGAGGCTGAGTCTGGGCAGAAAGAAGTTGAGTCATAAGTAGTTGTAATACCTGTAGATTCAAATCCCATATAAGACAGTTGAGGTGTGCTTGTAAGTACAGCGCTTAAATCACGGTCAGCAGATACATCGATATCATCTTGTGCTAATGGAGCTACTGCATCTTGTGAAGTTGCATCCAAGTAGTAGTTTGCAATTTGAGTTTGAACATGAGAAAGTCCGTCACCGATAAACATAAATACGTATTTTGGAGCTGTATCATCACCGATATATACTGATGATGTGTCGCCGTCCCAAGAAACGTTTTCGCCTAGTGCCTCTGCAACACCACGAACTGGAAGATAAGTTGTACCATCAACGATAAATGGTTCTACAACATCACCGTTTGCATCTGTAGTTATTGTTCTTTCACCGTTTACATAAAGTTTGATGTCATCATACAGAACATCTAGTGAAGTAAGTCCTGATGAAGCCGCTACAGTTGTCATTGTTGCAACTGATAGTGCAGCAGCTATTAAACTTACTGCTTTTTTGTTTTTTAACATGGTTAAACCCCCTAAAATTTAGCGATATCACTCGCTTATCTGTAAATTAGTATATCATTTTGATTTACTAAAATCTTCAAGATGGAGTAAAACATATGTTAGATTATTATAAAGTTTATAGCATATTTGTTAATTATCAATAATTACATATTTGTGTAATTATTACAAAAAACCAAGTTAAAAACTATGTAGAACAACCAATTTCTGGTGTTTTTATTTTTTATAGTGATTTTTACATAGATTTAATAATCCGATTTTTGTACGCTAATATTTTTTATTTCATAAAAAATGGGCGAACACTGTTCGCCCCTACTATATTTGTACTATAAATCAACTGCCAATTTTTCCAACGCTTTTTTCTCAATACGACTAACATATGAACGTGAAATATTATATTTTGTCGATATTTCTCGTTGCGTAAGCGCCTCTATGCCACATAAACCATATCTTAAAATAATAATTTCTCGTTCACGCTTGGTGAGTCTGGTATTAAGGTTGCGTTCGAGCATTTTGTAACTATCCTCATTTTCAACCTGCGATAAACCGATATCTTCCGTAGCGATTGTATCAATAAGGGATAAGGTGTTTCCATTTTTGTCAGTGTCGATTGGTTCGGATAACGAGATTTCCGATAATATCTTTTTAGTCGAGCGAAAATGCATTAGGATTTCATTTGTTATCCGTGTAAAATGGCTCAAAATTGTTAAGGTTAAGCTCTTTTGAGTCAATTTCAGAGCCATATACGTAAATATTTACATTTTCGCCGTCCCAAGAAACTTTTTTGACGAAAGTTTTAAGCGCAGAGCGTTTTTGTTCGACACTCATTGTGTCAAAAGTTTTCGCAAAGCTTTTCAAAATATCACGCAGTAAATCAAATTCCACGTCTGACAGCATATGTTCTTTTGTAAGGTTTTCAAGGTCTGAAATTTTTGTTGTTAGTGTTGCACTTTTCTCGCTTAGCTCATCAATTTCATCTAAAATATGTTGCTCTGCAGGTGTACCTTGCGCTTTTGCTAGTGAAGTTATCAGTGACTTTATATTTTGGTCGGTTTCTTTTAAGCTTTCTTTATAATTTTCAAGCTCGTTTTCATAATTTTTATCTAAAAACAACTTTTTCTTGCCTTGTTCTAGACTTTTTATAAATTCGCTAGAGTCTTCACTTAACTTTTTGATTTCTTCGCACACCATTTTGTCCAAAAGATTGCCATTCGGGTTTTTCATTTTACAATTATGGCTTTTGCTTTTTTCCTTTGTCGAACATAAATAGCTGTAAATAAACTCTCCGTCAGCGTTTTTACGTTGCGATAATTTAGGACGCATATAGTCACCACAATTTGCGCAACGAAGTATGCCAGAAAGCAGTGCAACATGGCTTTTGGGTTTTCTGTATGATTTCGATTTATTTTGCTCAAGATTTTTCTGCACCTTAATCCACATATCAGAATTGATAATACCATCATGTTTGCCAACAGCGATTATCCAGTCTGAAATCGCACGAGTTTCGTTGGTTTTTCCACGTTTTTGGATTGTGCGATTATAAACCATCATTCCGTGAACACCGTCAAAATCTTCTATGTTAGAGAACAATTCTACCGACTGAGTTTGAAAATAATCATAAGAGCGTTCATCGGCTATCATATAAACTGGGTTTTCTAGGATATTTTTTATAGAAAATCTGGTAAATACTCTCCCCATTTTAGTTTTTATATTATTTTGAAGTAAGTAAGTTTCAGTAGCAGTTATCGAGTTTGTTTCAATGAATTTTGCGAAAATAAGTCTTACTAAAGCTACTTCATCTTCTTTTGGAGATAGTTTATATGACTTATGCACCTTGCCGTCGATGGTCACCTTTTCAACAGGTTGTGAACTATATCCAGTCGGCGTAATTCCACCAAGCCAACGTCCAGTTTTTGCAAGCTCGTGCATATTATCTCGAATACGCTCGGCGATTGTTTCACGTTCTAGTTGAGAGAAAACTGATGCGATGTACATCATAGCACGCCCCATAGGGCTAGACGTATCGAACTGTTCTTTTATCGAGATAAAACCGATTTCAAGGCGAGTTAAGTCGTCGATTAATTTCGCAAAATCACCTATGTTACGAGAAATTCTATCCAGTCGGTAGCACACGATGTGCGAGATTTCTTTGTTATTTGCGCATTTTATAAGCTCTTTAAATTGTGGACGTTCTAAATGTCCACCAGAATAACCTTCGTCCTCGAACACTAAAACCTCGATATTACTGTCAAAATGCAGTGAAATATATTGTCTGCAAAGCTCGATTTGGTTGTCGATGCTCTCACCTTTGCCTGTAAATTTCGATTTTCTAGAATATATTGCAATTTTTTTAGATTTCATAACAAACCTCCATTTGATACTCTTTATTTAAGTATATCATAATGGATTTGATTTGAAAAGTATTAGTTTTATAATAAATAAGTAAACCCTCCTATTTACTAGCAATAGGAGGGCCAAATTATAGCAATTCACAAGTTTTCGCCGCAAGATAAAGTGGAATATTCGTAATTTCACCGTCTTTTTTATAGTTTAGTCGAGAAAATCGAATTGCTGTCGCTGGTTTTTTCGCTTTAATATAATTTTTCAAGCTGGCACCACCGACAACATCTCCAGATTTCACTTCAACAGGTATTATTTCGCCTTTGTGTTGTAAAATAAAATCAATTTCTAAGTTGTTTTCAGCAAAATAATGCGCGCCAACGTCAAACTGATTTTTCATTTGTTGTAAAACAAAATTTTCAATCAACGCACCTTTAAATTGATAATCTGATTTAAGTAAAATAAACGAGTTTTCGATACCTGCCATTTGTTTTAGCAGTCCAGTATCGAATAAATAAAGCTTAAAATTATTCAGCACCTCAAAGGCTGCAAGTGGATGCTCGGCTTTTGACACGTTATAAATCCTGTTTACCATACCAGCCGATGCAAGCCATTCGATAGCATCTTCAAATTCTCTGGCTCTCGCACCTTGTTT
Organism: Clostridia bacterium; assembly: GCA_044426345.1. Lineage (GTDB taxonomy): Bacteria > Bacillota > Clostridia > Oscillospirales > Butyricicoccaceae > CAYJLC01. Next base: position 39,810 of record JAWXUP010000003.1, read on the forward strand.
AATTGTTCCGAAAACAAATTTATGATTTTCTTTTGCTAGTTGCGAAACAATACTTCGAAATACCATTAAAATTCGCCCACTATTAACATTACCGTTATGTTTTGCAAAATCGTTTTCGTATATCTCGATAAGTTCTTTTTGAATGGTTACCAGACTTTGTGGGTCTTTGTCATTCGCCCAACTATTTACACATTCAGGCATTCCACCTATGATTAAATAATAATCAAATGCTTCGAGTAGTTTTTTGTGGAAAATTTCCTCAATTACGCTGTCTTTTTTTATAGATAAGTAGTATTCATAAAGTGGTTTATCAATAACTGCTAAAAATTCGTCAAAATTTAAAGGTGACATCGAAACTAGGTTTACCATACCGACTGGATATGATTTCGGCTTAGCTAAAAGAGTACCAAGCAAACTGCCTGCTACTATAATATGATATTCGTTTGCTTTTTCATAAAAATATTTCAAGCTATTCAAAGCGTGAGAACACTCTTGAATTTCGTCTAAAATTATAAGCGTTTCGCCTGCAATAATTTTAACACCAGACAAAAGTCCAAGTAATTCTATTATTCTGTGTGGATTTTTGTTGCCTTCAAAAATCGAAGACAGTTCTTGCTCCTCATCAAAGTTAAAATATACATAATTTTTGTAATATCTTTTGCCAAATTCTTTCATAAGCCAAGTTTTTCCAACCTGTCTTGCACCTTTTATAATAAGTGGTTTACGATTATTACTTTCTTTCCAAGAAGTAAGTTTTTGCATTGCGTTTCTTTCCATAATAAACCTCACTTTAATATTCTAATTATATACTACCATATATTATGCGTATTTTCAATATGATTTACACATTTTTCTCAAGAATTAATAAGTAGTTTTACACGTTTTTATTAGTTATTAAAGTTATTATTTACACGTTTTAGTTATAAATAATATATAAATTTTACACATTTTTATAAATTGGCAAAAAATAAAGACGAAAATTACTTCGTCTTTAGATTAGTTTAAAATTTCATCAAAATTAAGCACTGAGTCAAAAGAAAAATTTCATTATCCACTGATGATTTCTAGTTTTTCACGCTCTAATTTTTTTATTTTTTCCATCAAATCATCATATTCACTAAATATTTCTACAATCTCTGTATCATCATCAAAGCTCGGTCTCATGCTATATTGTCTGTTTAAAACAAAGGTTTTTTCGACTTTTTCAAATTTAACTTTTATTTTAGTTCCATTTTGTATGATAACTTCGCCTATGCCAAAACCTTTAAAAGTCACTTTAATTCCTTCTAGCGATATGCCATTAAAAGCATCTGTTTGAACTTCGAGTTGTCGGATTTGATTGTCGATATTCTCGATTTTTTCTTTTTTTATTTGTTCTTCTTTTGCTCGTAATTCATTTAGTGTATAATTTTTTATGCTTTGTGTTTTGCTTATATGCTGCAAATTATTGTAAAAATTATAAGTTCTTGCACAATACATCAAATCAAAAACTAAAATATTATTATTTTTATCCGCGTAATAACCATCACCTCTTAAATCCTGATGTTTACTAATCAAATCTTGGTGTTCATTTAAAGCATCACGAATAATCTTGCAAAAATCATAGTATTTTTCAAGACTAAAATTTGCACCTGAACCGATTTCAATGCCATATTCAATAACTGTAGCAAATTCATTTACTTCGCTATATTTATAGAGAAAATTATCATCTGGAGAATGCAACGTTAAGTATGTAATAGCAGATTTTCTATCTTGTTTATACTTCCAAGATTGTGGAAAATATTTTTGCAACACCTTATCTATACCCACTAAAAATGTATCTATTTGATTTTCTCTTTGTCTAATATCGCCGTTATCATTTGCAAATAAAACGTCTTCAAATAGCCTTTGCACTTCGGCCGGATCTTTTTCTAAAACTTTAATCAGACCAGTCCCTTGTGCCGTGCGACCATCATTTAACAAAAGCGAGCATTTATTGAGTGCTGTTGGCATTTTTTCTTCAAAAGATAAGCTATCATCTGTCCAAATTTTTCTAAAATTCTCAACAGCTTCCCACTTGAATATTTCTTCGTGTTCCTTATTATTTACAAGCTCTATATTTTCAAGATACCTGTCAATAATTTTATGCAGATTTTCCTTGTTCATAATATCTCCTTAATCAAAGTAAACGTAACGTAATTTTATCTTCTAAATCTCGCCTTGAGCTATCCTATAAACTTGCTCTTTTTCCTCTTTTTTAAGGGATTTTTCGACCACAAAAGCGATGGCGATTATGCCAAAAATATTAATTAAAAGCCTTGTCGCTGCGAAATTCAAACCTAAACTGGCAGCCTCGAACGTAAGCAGTGGAATTTTCGCTGTAGACCACGCGCCGATAAAGATGAATGTGTTAAATAGACTAGAGCCTTTTTTAAGCATAACCGTTGCAACTGGAAATGCTGCATATAGTGGTCCTGCAGCTGCAGCTCCTAGTGCAAATGCGATTGCAATGCCTTTTGCACCACTTCCCTTGCCTAAAAATTTCATCATAGTTTCCTTGTCAACCCACACGTCGAGCAGTCCTAACAGGACGAAAATTGGTGGTATTACACACAGCATTTCGGTTAAATTAGACTTCGTAAGTTCGAACGAAGATGCGCCGATTTCTGGCAAAATCAGTCCGATTACAATATTTACAGCTACTAAAATCAAGAAAACACAGTATCTTTTGAGTATTTTTTTCATATCACTACCCCCATAATAAATGCGACTAATAGCGAGAAAACGAACGCCGAAAGGTTACGCATAATGGCTACTTTTTTGCCAAAAGTTTTAATTTCCATTGGCAAAGTTACAAAACCGACCATCATGAGCGTCGATACGAATGCTGCTATTTGCGAAACGCCAGCACCACTTTCGAGTAACGCTGCAGCTAGTGGAAACGCAACAAAACCAGGAATTAGCGTGATTGCACCGATAAAAGCAGCCATTAAAATTCCCAAAATACCAGAGTCTGCTCCAAGTAATTTCGTGATAGTTTCGGTGTCTAGTACGCTTAGCATAATGCCGATTACGATTATAATTGACAAAAATTGTGGGAGTATATTTTCAAATGATTTCCACGCTTTTTTCAATGCTTGTTTGGTTTTTTTCTTGCTTTTTACAAACGAAATCGCAAGCCCTGTGATAGCACAGGCGTATAATATGTACGTAAACATTTCTCCTCTTTTCTGTGTTTTTTGGGATTTTAACACAAGTTTTTATACGAAATATAAAAAAGCAGACGACCAAAGCCGTCTGCAAAGATTAAGAAGCTAATTTTTGATACTCAAATACTCCAATATCTAAAACTATTGGAACTAATTTATCAAGAATTTCTTCTAGTTTTCTTGACACGTTAAGGTCGTAAGACACTTCACCACACTGGTCGCAAACCAATGACGGTACGTTTTTAATTATGATAATACAAGAATCCACTTCAATCATAAAAGTCGATAATTTATGCTCAAGCGAGCCTTTGCACATAAAACAAGTCATAATATTAACCTTTTCACAAATAATTCTGTCTATATTCCATAGTATACCACAAAAAATTGAAAAATAAAAGCAGATTTTATATTATAAATTATTTAGATACCCTCAGTTTGAACTATCCGGAATTTCTGAATAGTTGCCAGTTCTTGCAATTCACAAACTTCAATCTTAACCTAAAAGTCATAATGTGACCACAAGCTGATTATTTTGACTTTTTTATCATCTTCATAAACTTGATACACCAGTCTATGCTTGATATTTATTCTACGTGAAAACGCACCTTGTAAGTCGCCTTGCAATTTTTCAAACGTTGGTGGATTTTGATATGGATTTTCTTTTAATAGTTCAATAAGCATTTTTGCTTTTTTATCAAGATTTATACTTTTCAGTTTCGGAATGTCTTGCACGGCTTTTTTTGTGTATAAAATCTCATACATTACCACTGTACCTCATCTTCCAAAATACAATCTTCAAGAGGCGTTGCAAGTCCTTGCACGATTTTTTCTTTAAGCGCAGGGTTCGAGTTTACGTATGCAGTTTCAATTAGACTGTTGTATTCGTCTTCGCTTAAAATTACAGCATTACCATCTTTAGTGCTAATATTTAGTGGTTCGCCCCATTTTATCGTCTGCCCAAGCATTTCAAAAATGTTCTTTCTGAAATTTGTAATATTAGTATTAATCATAATTGCACCTCCTATATATGTACATTATAACGTACACTAAAACTTATGTCAATATATTAATAGTATATGTGATTTTTGAAATTAAATTTAAAAATTTTTCTGTTAATATCCCACTAAAAAGCAAATTCCCTCGTATGAATAATTTCTAAGTGCAAATAATTAAATTATGGTGTATACTTAAGAAAAGTTATCAAGGAGTTTTATAAAATGAAATACAACAAAGACGATTTAAAGCAAAAATTAACCGAAATTCAGTATCACGTTACCCAAGAAAACGGCACAGAATCGCCATACACAAATGAATACGATGACGTTTTTGAAGACGGAATTTACGTCGATATTGTCAGTGGTAAGCCATTATTTTCATCAAAAGATAAGTACAATTCCGGCTGTGGCTGGCCTGCTTTTTCAAAACCGATTGACGATGAAAGCGTGCGTGAAAAACACGATTCTAGCTATGGAATGACACGCACCGAAGTTCGTAGCGAAGACGCCGACTCGCATTTAGGTCACGTTTTTGATGATGGTCCACGTGAGCTTGGCGGTATGAGATATTGCATAAATTCGGCAGCGCTTAGGTTTATTCCGAAAGATGAGATGGCGCAGCAAGGCTATGGCGAGTTTTTGGATATGGTGTAAAAAAGTCCTCCTGTGAGTGAAATCATAGGAGGATTTTGCTAACCAAAATTAACCTACAAATTTAAAATAAATATTGAAAAGCAGGTTGATTTATGATAAAATGAATGTACTAAGATATGGAGGTAATTTTATGGAAAACACTGTAATGCACGAATACAAAAATTTGCTGGAAAAACTTCAAAATTTGCAATCAAATCTACAAACTTTGCCACAAGGTTACATTTCCAAAAAAACTATACGTGGTCAACAATATTTTTACCTTCAGCACAGAGAAAACGGAAAAATTATAAGTAAATACATCAAAAAAAGCGACATTGTGAGCGTAAAATCTCAAATTGAGCTATATAAAAAGAGCAAAGCTGAACTTCCAATGATAAAAAATCGTCTGTCTGAACTTGAGCAAGCAGCGAAATTACTTGATAAAAATCTAAGCCGAAAACTTGCAGTTTTAAAGTTATCTTTCAATATGGACTCGCTGACTACCGAGCAAAAAAACGACAGCATTTCTTTCGCTAATTCAATGAATGCAATTGAGGGTGTTTTTGCAAGTGCTACCACGCAAACTAAAATCACCGACTGGGAAAAAGGCGCAAAAACTTTCGTGTCAGTTTTTAACGAAACGCTTTCGATGTACGGATTTGAGACGGAGGTAGACAATGCGTGACCCTTATTTATACGACGACGTTGATGTTTTAATAAATCTCGCCAACATAAAAGACAAAAATTTACTTGCACGTGCCGAAGCTGACATCACAAACTTAGCTATGCTTGCAATTTATAACCATAAATTTGATAAATTCAATAGCCAAACTCTTTGCGACATTCATTTTAATATTTTCGGGCAAATTTATGATTGGGCTGGTGAATTTCGCACAATTCAAATCGTAAAATACGAAGATGTTCTCGGTGGTGACACGGTTCATTATGCACTGCCAAAAGATATTAAAAAACAGCTAAATGCTATCGTAAAAGAAATTCCAAAGCTAAAACGCATCAATGATAACGACCGAGATGTAGTATTTCGCCTTGTGAGAATTATCGCAAATATTTGGCAAATACACCCTTTTCGCAAAAGAAATACCAGAACTGTTATAGTTTTTGCTATACTTTTTGCAAATTCGCTTGGTTTTAATGTAAATCACGAGCTTTTCAGGGTTCATTCTGCATATGTTCGAAATGCGCTAGTTTGGGCATCACAAGGAATTTATTCAAAATACGAATATCTCGAAAATATTTTCTTTGATGCGATTTTAGGAGAAAATTCAAGCGATGATATAAGTAAATCATAAGATAATAAGTACGAAATGATTGGTAATTACCGAGTAAAAAACTACGTCGAGCGACCTCACGAGTATTTAGAGGAATGATGTTCGACTTTACTTTAAGTACAAATAATTAAATTCCGTACCTTTGAAGATTAAATTATCGGCAAGTTTTCAATAAATAATTCAATTTTTTAAGATTTTTTGCCTATAGTTTTATCAGTTAAATATGATGCATCTTCTTAAAATTACTGTCTAAACTATAAAGCAAAGCATATAATACTGGTATATAGTTATAGTTTATAGCGATAAATTTATCAGTTAATTTGTTGACTTTTATACTGATTTATGCTATACTAAAATCAAACTAGGAGGTGAGCATATGATGAATATGACAAATGCGATAAAAAATACAATTCCAATCTCCCTATTTAATCGTGGACTTGCGGGGAAAATTTTTGCAGATGTTAAAAATACAGGTGCAAAAGTTGTTATGAAAAATAATGCCCCAGAGTGCGTTTTGCTTTCTCCTGATGAATATATTAAATTAATGGACGAAGTAAACGATGCACGACTTTTAATGCTTGCAAATAAACGTATGCAAAATTATAATCCAAACAATACTATTTCTGGCGATGAAGTTTTTCGCAATCTTGGTATTGATGATACTGATTTACAAGGTTATGACGAGGTAGAGTTCGAATGAGTTGGACGTTGAAATTTCTTCCCGAAGCTGAAAAAGATTTAAAAAACTTAGCTGGTAACGAGCGTATTCTTGTTTCAAAAGCTATTAAAAAAGTGGTTCAAAACCCACTATCAATTTATGAAGGTGGATATGGTAAACCACTTGGCAACAAAAATGATACAGATTTAACTGGTTTCTACAAAATCAAGTTAAGAGGCGCTGGACTTCGCATAGTCTATAAACTAATCAAAACCGAAACCTCTATGCTCGTTGTGGTTATAGGAGCGAGAGCCGATTACGAGGTCTATGAAACTGCCCAAAAACGTAGTGTAAAATATGATTTATAACGTAATAAATTACAGACACCCTTGATGTTGAGGGTGTCTGTTTTTTTACAGTATTCGATTATAACAACAATAAGAGAGTAAGCCACAAAAAGCTCGCTCTCTTAAAATTTATTTGAAATTATATTGATTTTCACATTATTGAAAATCAAGCACTTGGTATAATGAAGTATATATTACACCAGGTGTAAATTCATCAGTTAAATTGTCAAAGTCTTTTGTGCGTTCGTCATTTACTACGATTAAACCATACGGTGTAAGTTCGAAGGTTATTTTTGATGTGCTATCTGCACCACTCGAGCCCATATTAGCTATTAAACCATCGTTGCATAAAGTATAACGATCTCGTTCTCCTGCATTAAATGCTAATTTCAATTCACCAGAATCTGATAGGTAATATAGTGAAACTAAAGAACCTGAAACACCTCCACCATCATCACCTATAAGAAGTTCATATATGCCATCTCCGTTTATATCACGAAAAACATATCCCAGATCCCATGTATCATGATAGAATAATAGGTCACTAAGATTATTTTCTTCAAGCTGGCTAAAATTATAGCCTTCTTCTAATGCTATGGCTATTAAAGATATTTCGTCGAAGTATGTATTATATACTTCAAGAGAAACATCAACAGTTACCATTTGCCATTCAAGAAAATCTTCATAGGCTGCAACAACATTTGGAGCTATCTCTAAATCTTCGGTAGTGTCAATTTCTTCAATTACTTCATCAACCGTATCTTCGTCAACTTCTTCCATTTCTATTGATTGCTCAACTTCTGGTTCGATAAAAGTATTTATCCCATAAATATCATCAAATAATAAGGACATAAATTCATAAGACTGGTCCGTGCCATTGTAACCAACATAAACAGCTTCAAATTCTTCTTCTCCGTCTAAAATTTGAAATTGAAGGCAATAACTATCTTCATACACGCTATTGTCTACACCATTAAACTCTACAATTTTTCGTCCATCATCACTTTCAAAGTATTCCCTTTCTTGTGTAGAAAAATAATCATCAAAAGCTTGACCGATAGTTTGCTCTGAGTAGCTATATAAATTACCACCAGTTACTAGAGCAATCATTTGCTCTTGCTCGTCATTCATCGTACCTATGGCGCTATAAATAATATAGGCTACAAAACATATCAGTGCAATAATTAGCCTTTTCAAGGCCTTATTCATTTTCTTTTTCGGTTTTTTACCATTAATTTCATCGCTAATTTGTATTTGCTCTTGATTAACCATGGTTTGATCTGCATTGCTCGCTACTTGAGCGCCACAGAACTTGCAAAATTTGTCGTTTGAATTATTTTCTTTTCCACATTGTTTACAAAACATTTTATACACCTCACTTTAATTACTGATTAGGTAGAGTTTTATTAGAAAATATTGCAGTTCCAGAATTAGAAGTTATTACTATTATAAAAACAACTACAAAAACAACCACCCATATTTTGGTTACAATTGTTGGAAGCTCTAAAGGTGTTGATGCATTTTTATTACAAAGTTTCTTTGCGATAAATCCGCTGAAAACAACCAAAGCACCAGATATAGCTACTAACCATGCGCCGATCTGCACGCTAAATAAAATATTGTCCACGTAACTTTGCAACATAGAAAACATCATTATTGTTCCTACGGCATAAACCGCTTGCGCTATTTTTAATTTTGACCTAAAAATGTTAAACGACCCAATGGTAAAAAATATAAAAGCTAATGCCATATCGCCAAATACATATTCAGATAAGCCTAGCATTGAAAAAGCAGACACTCTCATATCTAATATTTTCGCAAAAGGTAATAACATACAAGCAAAACCTACTAAAGAAAACAAAATCATTAAGTTTTTCTTTGTAGTTGCTAAGTTTTCACTTGCTAAAACAACCGGTTTTTCTGTTTGATTGTGTTCTGAGATATTTTGTCTTATTATATGGTCCTCCTCGATTTTTGCGTTATTATCGGCATTTGATAAATTACCTCCACACGCATTGCAAAATTTTTGATTTTTTTCCGCAGTACTTCCACAGTGATTACAAAACATAATTTCCCTCCATATTTAAATAAATTTTAATCTCACTGCATAACCAAAGCTCACATTGTTATACAGTAATATTTTTAGTTATCTTATAACATATTTTATCATATATAAATTTATAATACAATAGTATAAAGTAATATTTTTTATGAGGTGTAAGATAATGGACAAAACGCAATTAACCGATATCGGTGTAAGACTTCGTGCTAGACGTAGCGAACTTAAGTTAACTCGTGAAAAAATGTCAGAACTTGCCGACGTAGGCACCGGATATTATGGTCAACTAGAAGTTGGTACATCGCAAATGTCGATTGATACACTTATAAAACTGTCAAAAAGTATGCATTTATCTATGGAATATATACTATTTGGAGAGCAAGAAGAAAAAGGCGACCCATCTGTCGTGATAGATATGCTATCAAAATGCACTGAACGAGAACTTAAACTTGCCGAAGAAGTTTTGAAGTTATTTTTAATGAAATAATATAGCTCCCGCTGTGTGGGAATTTTAAATATGCGAAAAATTAAGCACAACCTAGATTTTAGGCTGTGCTTTTTGTTATGTTTTGATATGTATTACTTAATTCTTAGATTTTCTTTTGGAATTATCAGTGTTTTTTCCCTGCGAAGCATTTAGTATTAATATGATTTGTTGTTCTTCAACTGTTCCACCTGAGAGCGGTATATTAATTAGTGATTCAGTTATACTTTTATTATAAATCTTATTATACGGAGTTAAAATTTGTTCAATATGTTGTTTTGAAGTTAATTTTAATTCATTTTTAGAGTTATATTCTTGATTGATTTCTAAAAAAGCAATCTTTTCTTGAAATTTATTCACTAAAGATTCTTTTTCTATAAAAATCAAAAAGCTTTCAACGATATCAATTAAATATTTATGATTTTCTAACAATATACAATTGTTTAAATTATCTATAAAATTAAAAGATCGATATTCTTCTTTAAATGCATTTAATTCAAAGCTAACATATTTATTTGAAAGGAAAGGCTTTTTAACAATATCTTCAATAGATATATCGATAGAAACTTCTTCATCTGTGCAAAATAATAAATGATTTTTAGTGTCTTCGGTAAAATTTGAATTCACTAGCAAAGTGTTTAAAAACACATTTTTAATTTGTATTACAAAATCAATATCTACGTGATTTATATTTTCGCATATAGCTTTATCAATTTGTTTCAAGAGGGTTTCAAAAGAAATATCTACGTGATTTATATTTTCGCATATAGCTTTATCAATTTGTTTCAAGAGGGTTTCAAAAGAAATATCCTCCGGAGTAGCGATAACACAATTTTCGATTTCTTCGAATATAGAATTGATTGTATTTTTACTACTATTTAAATACTGGTTTTTAGTACTAATTAATATTTCTTTCAATTTATTTTCTTCAAATTTTAAATTATAATTATTTTCGTTTAATCCTATTTCACTTAAAATATTTTCAAATAATGTATTAATATATAAATATTTTGATCTTATGGCATATGTTTCAAAAATCATATTTTTTAATAAAATAAAATGATGAGATCTACTGTTTTTTAAGCCGTTAAATATATCATAAAGAACAGGTTGATCTGGAATTTCAATATATTTTTTACTTTTTACCAATTGGTTTAATAAAATTTGATCTTTACTTTTGACATTTTTCTCAATTTGTTTATTTTGGGCTATTGTTTCGCATGCAGTATCATCATTTTCACTAGTATATTCTTCAGATTTTCCCTCAGGATTAATTTGCAAGATATTTTTAGGAGTGTCATAATATAATAAGGTAATATTTCTAAGCTCAATATTTTTGAGCTCTCTAAAATATAGCTCTCGATTTTTAATATATGACAAACTAGATATTTTCGAGTGTTTTGTGTGCATAAGTAAAGATTCTATATCTAGCCTAAGTGAGTTCATATAATCCTCGTCGTGTAATATATAATATTCTTTGCAAATGTCATAAAAAAACTTTTTGCGAACTTTTGTATATATCTCATTATTAAGATAAGTTTTAGCAGTTAATTCTAAAGCTTGCAAATCTGTAGAGTTAAACATAGGTGGAGTTGAAAAAATATTAAATTGCTGACTTAAAAGTGCATTATGTTCCAGTGAACTGATTTTTTCACAAATTAATTTTAAAATTTCAACCCTACAAAAAGTACCCTTAAATTCAAATGCTTTTTGCAAATATTTTGACAGTGAAATTTCGTGTTCAACACCATAGTCTGTAATTTTAATGGTCTTTAGCTTAAGAGGAGATTTATCAATGAAATGAAATGCATTTAATAATTCTTTTGCATTATAAATGTAACCTGCATGAGTGGTTTTTTCTATAAGATAATTTTCAAAGATTTCATCGGAAACAACTGCTTTAAATAAATTAAACTTTTTGTAAAAACCACCTGTTGTCTTAGCTTGAGTTTTATATATCTGATGCATTTGATCTATGTGTAAATCAGCGTAATATAGACTCGATCCAACTTTGCTAGTGATTAGTTTTGGAAATAGTTGATTACTAGCATCAAACGCAAATTGATCATTTTCGTCAAATTCTTTTTCTTTTTTTGTGGAGCAAAAAAAATCAAGGGTAAATAGGCAGTCTAAAAGAACATCTGTAAACCAGATAGAAGGTATCTCAGGAGATCCAATTTTAAACAGATTATCTATAGCTTTCAAATAATCTTCTCGTGTCGTTAAATCATTGTTATTTTCGCAAATTTTAAACGAAACCGTAAACTCATCTATGACAGTTTTTTCAAAAAAACTATAAATTATATCTATATTAGTTTTATAGAAAAAACCCTTTGTTTTATCTTTTGCTTTCACAAAGTTACTTTCAACTTCATCTTTAGAATCTACAATTAAATAGCGTTCCATACAAAACTCCTTTTAAACTACCTATGAATATCCTTAATACTATATTATATCATAAATTTTATATTATATCAATTTTTCGGATTAGAAATTTTTCAATAACATTATTTTGTTCTTTAAAGAACATATTTGCTATACTGGTTTCGAATTAAAAAGCTTTTTATAAACAAAAATTAAAAATCGGCAAATTATCAGCTGTAATTTACTAAAAAAGGAGAATATACTATGAAAAAAATTAATTTATTCAGAAATGGTGATACAACTAAAAAACCTTATTCTTGTGCGCAAGAATTTGAAAAAGGTTCGTCAGTGGAAAGATCACTAATCGAAGGCGTGATTTTTTACGATAAAAACGATCCTACTAAAGGGTTAATCGAGCCTATGGAATTTTTTGATAGAGCAGAAACAAATCATGAATATGCTGCTTCGCTTGTCGATGACCAACAAACAAAAGCTGTCGACTTAGGCATTGACGCTAACCTTGTCACAAACTTTAACAAGGCTTGCTCTAACAATGGCTGCACGCAACCATCTACTGCAGTAATTCCTCATAACGTTACACAAAATGTAGTACAACAACCATTATCTTATGGGCAAATGCCAAAACGTGAGATTTATAATGGTTACCATCGTTTTGAACGTCCAAAATCTGTTAAATCTATAAAACAGTACGAAATTAAAGACGAAACAGATTGTTGTTACATAACTAACGGGCAGGAAAGCGTGCTGTTTAGCAACTTCAACGCAAATATTACCAGTGTTGATACCTATATTTATAGGGATGATCCGGAAAAACAAAGTGTAAATGGTACTGTTCACATATCAAACTATAGCGAAGCTAAAAAATTAAATTACTCTAACAAGGATTTTCGTAACCTTGCCAATCATATCCTTTTGCAATACGCAGACACTTATATTAATGAGGACATATACGGTGGTGAAAAAAGGTTCACCAACCATATAAGAAAAAAAGCAAACGATGCTCCGAAACGCACCATTTACAAAAATCATGGCTGGCAAGACATCAATGGTCGCAAGGTTTACGTTCATGATGGAATAGCGCAACATGATTTATCTGTACGCTTTGAAACTGATAAAACTATCAAAACTTCTGGCGTTGACAAATATACTGCGCAAAGAAAAAGCTTAAGTTTGCTTAATCTATCAGACGATAAAGAGGTAATCTTGCCTATTTACCTTATGCATTATTTGGCTGTGCTAAATGCTTTATTCGAAGAAGCAGGTGCGCCACCTAAATTTATAACTTACGTTTGTGGACCTACTGGCACATTTAAAACTGAAATTTCGAAGCAAATGTTTCGCATTTTTGAGGAAGATGTTCGTAGTTCGGTTAACTCTTTCAAGGGTACCTTAACTTCTCTAGAAGTTAGCATGAACGAAAGTTATGACTGTATTTTCCTTGTTGACGACTTGCACGCTGAATCTAATACGGAGCTTAAAGGTAATATAGAGTTTAAAAAGGAAAGCGTATGTAGATATTTTGGTGATGATGTTGGTCATGAAAGATCAAACCAAGAACTGTCTAAGGCGAAAACCTTAAAACCACGTGGGATTTGTGCAATGACAGCTGAGTATGTCAGTGGTTCGAAATCTTCGAATTTGCGTTGTTTATTTATCGAAACCAAAGAAGGGTGTATTAAATCCGAGGAGCTTTCAAAACTTCAAAGTGATCACACGCTTTTATCTGACAATTTAGCTTATTTTCTAGACTATGTAGCATATAATTACAATAATATAGTTTCTTTTATAGCTAATGAAAGCCGCAAATTGACACAATTGTACTGTACCTTTAAAGAAAAACGCTCAACTAGAACTTGCGTTAGTCTGCTTATAACAGCAAAAATCGTCGATGTGTATTTAAATGCTGGTGGTGCATTTTGTGACAAATATGCTCCTGTTCTAGTAAGCGCTGTTTCAAAAAGCGAAAGCATTTCTGAAACGCAAGGGCCAGAGTACGTGTATTTATCAGCTATACACCAAATGATTTTGAGTAAAAGAATGAAAATTGGAAAATTTTCTAAAAAATTCGATTTCAATTTATCAGGTTATGTTAATTTTGAAAGCAGACAGCTCTTGTTAAACCCAGACGAAACTCATAAAATGGTAAGATATTACTTAAAAGATCAAGGTCACTACAATATTAATGGTAAGCTAGAAATTTACAGACTGCTGTACAGCAAAGAATTAATCGAAGTTCAAGGAGACGGTAGTGGTAAAATCAATTACTGCAAAAGAACCAGTTTAGAAGGCAGACCTAGATTTCTTGCCATAAACATCGATAAAATGGAGGAATTACTTGATGAAGACCTGTGGTCGATTTTGCCTCATTAAGTCGGAACAGGAGTGGTATTATTGAAAGTTTTCATACATCTTCCTACTACAAAAGAGGACCAAGAAGAGCTCGCAAAACAAGTGGCTAAAGTTCATGCTGACGCAGTGATTGAACATATCAAAAATCAAAGCGATCCGATAGAAAATAAACTTCGCTTATTAAAATCTGTACAAGACAGTGCTAAAACTACATAGAATTTAAATCGTTGGGCTTTAGGTGTACTTTAAACGGTATGTCCTAATGTCCAACTTTTTTTACTGCCTTTTAGTAGTTAAAAGTAGTCTTTTTTCTAGTATAAAGAAGCTATAAAGTATTGCTTAAATTTTCAGGACAGTAGGACAAGTGGTGAATTTCAACTGATTTTATGGAAGAGTTTATTCAAAAGTGGAGATTTTATAGCAAAAATCGTGGAGTTAGTGGAGAGTAAAACCTTTTTTATGGTGAAATTGTAATATGGACAAATTTCAACTACATATTATAGCCTTGATATAAATAACAAGGAGGTTATTTCATTGAAAATATTTGTCCATTACCCGAAAACCGATGCTGATAAAAAAGAATTACAGAGAAAGGTAGCAGAAGTTCACGCTGATGCTGTTTATAGAAAGGTCTGTAGTTTGAATTGTAGCAAAGAACAAAAAAACCTATTAATCAAAGCTGTGAAAGAGCAAATTACATAGTAAAGTTAAGCTGCTCGTTAACCACTTTCGCAAGCGATTAACGAGCAAATTATGCTTATGCATCATAACGTTAAGGTCCTGTATTTCAGTTGTATATTATCTTATAAAAAGTATATACTTTAATTGTTTTTTCTATAGCTACATCATCATCTCTCCGTCATTATATTAGTAGCAAAGAATTTTTGCTACTATTTTTATTTTTTAAAACGTAAATTTTGCTAAACCAAAATTTACGTACCAAAAATTCTTTGCTACTCCTATAATTCCTACGAGATACAACTACCATTCGTAAAAGTAATAATTTTCAGTTGCATATTATAACAGTGTATAGAACATTCTATGCACTATTTTAATATTAGGAGGAACGAAAAATGAACACTTGCGAATTTTGTGGAGCTCAAGTCGAGGAACGACTAACCGAAGTCGAAGGCAAGCACATCTGTGACAACTGCTTAGAGGAGGAAACATTTATTTGCGACAGCTGTCATGGCGTCTATTTTCTACGCAATCAAGTAAGCGACGAACACCTTACTATCTGCAGAAACTGTATTGGAGAAAGATATTATCGTTGCGTTGAGTGCGACTGTTTAGTTCATGCAAACAATGCACTTTACAGAAACGAATACGACGATGACCCATACTGCGAGGACTGTTATAACGAGCGTTTTAGAGATGTAGTTATAAACGACTATTACTACAAACCAGAGCCTATTTTCTATGGTACTGGTACTAGATATTTCGGTGTTGAACTTGAAATTGACGGTGCTGGCGAAGACAATATCAACGCTCGAAAAATTTTAGAACAAGCAAAACCTGATACTATTTATTTAAAACACGATGGAAGTTTGGACGATGGCTTTGAAATAGTCACCCACCCTATGACCCTAGAATATCACTTAGAGCAAATGAAGTGGCCAGAGATTGCAGGGATGGCATTAGCGCTGAATTATACAAGTCACAAAGCGGGAACTTGTGGTTTGCACGTTCACGTAAATAAAGATTGCTTTGGTGCTAAAAAAGACGAGCAAGAAAAAGTTATAGCAAAAATCTTATACTTCGTAGAAAAGCACTGGGACGAGCTTTTAAAATTCTCACGCAGAACCTCGTATCAGCTAAATCGCTGGGCGAAGCGATATGGCTATGATGAGAAACCTTCAGAACTTCTAGAAAAAGCTAAAAACTTTAATCTAGGAAGATATGTTTCTATTAATATTTCAAACGCTCACACAGTGGAATTTAGAATTTTTCGTGGCACGCTAAAACTTAATACAATTCTCGCGACATTGCAAATGGTCAATAAAATTTGTGATGTCGCTTTTTGTTTGTCTGAAGATGAAATCCGTGAGCTAAGTTGGACAAGTTTTGTGTCATCTATTACAGAAACAGAACTTATAACCTATTTAAAAGAACGTCAAATCTACATAAACGAACCTATCGAACACAAGGAGGAAATTTAATATGTGTGCAATTTTCGGAATTATTGATTACAAAAAGGTACTTTCAAAAGTTCAAAGAGAACAAATGCTAAAGGTATTAGCAAATGAATGTATGTCGCGTGGAACAGATGCAACAGGTATTTCTTATTTGAAAAACAATAGCTTAACAATTTATAAAAGACCTAAAAAAGCAAACAAAATGCGCTTCAAACTACCCGTTGACAGCAATGTTATAATGGGTCACACACGAATGACTACACAAGGCAATGAAAAGTTTAATTTCAACAACCACCCATTTTTAGGACGTGCCGGCAAAAGCAAATTCGCACTAGCTCACAATGGCGTAATTTACAACGATACAAGCCTTAGAAAAAGCGAAAAACTGCCTAAAACTCACATCGAAACCGACAGCTATATTGCAGTGCAATTAATAGAAAAAGAGAACGTCTTAAACTTTAACAGCATTAAAAATATGGCAGAAAAAGTTTCTGGATCTTTCTGTTTTAGCATACTTGACGAAAATAAAAATTTATACCTTGTCAAAGGCAGTAATCCACTTTGTATTATGCATTTTGCTCAAGGATTTTATGTTTACGCATCTACCCAAGATATTGTGAAAAAGTTTATGGAAAAACTCAAATTAAGCCTACTAAATCGCACTGAAATTTGTTTGGAAGAAGGCGATATTTTGCACATTGATTGTCGTGGTAATTTAAATAAAACTAAATTTGAATTTGACAGTTTAGATTATTATCTTAGCCGAAGAAATGTCATGTATTCACACGAGTTTTTAAACGATAATTTTTACCTTGAGGATATAAAATCAGTCGCATCATCTTTCGGTTATACGTCAGACGATGTTGACAAGCTGATAAGCCAAGGATTTACACTTGAAGAAATAGAAGAATTTTTCTATGGATATATTTATTAGGAGGCGTTTATGAACATCGGATATATACGCGTCAGCACTGCCGAGCAAAATACCATTCGACAAGAAGTTTTGATGAGTGAGCTTGGTGTTAGCGAGGTTTTCATCGATAAAGCTAGTGGTAAAAACAAAGACCGTGTCGAGCTTCGAAAAATGCTCGATTTTGTACGCAAGGGCGATACTGTTATCGTAGAAAGCATTTCAAGATTTGCAAGAAATACTAAGGATTTACTTGAGCTTGTAGATATTTTAAACAGCAAGGAAGTCGTGTTCATCTCGAAAAAAGAAGCAATAGATACCACAACACCTACCGGCAAGTTTATGCTAACTGTTTTCGGTGCAGTGGCAGAGCTTGAACGAGAATATATTTTGTCACGCCAAAAAGAAGGTGTTGAAATTGCAAAGCTTGCAGGCAAATATACAGGTCGAAAACCAAAGGAGTATATCGATTTTGACAGGATAATTTTCAGATGGAAAAACGGAGAAATTTCTGCAACAGATGCAATGAAGTATTTAAAAATGTCGTCGAGTACTTTTTACAGAAGAGTTAAGGATATATAAGAAATCGCCGTAGACTTTGCAGTCTACGGCGTTATGTCAATAGGGTGTAATTTTTTTATGGGATATGTCAAAAGGGCAAAACCAAGTCTAATGGGATAGGTTTTGAGTGTGTCGTTTGGGTGTGGGTTATTGGGAGAGAATTTTTTATAAAATATAGAATATTTTTGTGTAGAAACCATATATTTGTCCTTTTAAGTATGTTATAATATGTGTATAAATTATATTTACAAAAGGAGGATCTTTTATGCATAAAATTTCTCATATAAATTACGAAAAAAATGTTAAGTGCGAACTTGAATTATTCGAGCATTGCAGACAGGTATCTGATTACGCATTCTATAGCTTGGAAAATACAAATTTTCAAAATTTAGCTAAACTAAGTGGTCTATATCACGATGCAGGAAAGGCCTCTAGTGAGTTCCAAGATTACATTGAGCGAGCAACTAGTTTAGATGAAAGCATAAAAAAGACTGCCATACGTGGAAGTATTAATCATACTTTTTTCGGTGTGAAATTAATTTTTGAAAACCATTATAACGAAAGCAATCTATTTGAAAAATTGGCTTGCGAAATAATCGCTTATACAAGTGGAGCTCATCATGGCTTATTTGATATTTCAGATATAAATAATGGTACAAACGGTTTTGACCACAGAAAATGTTTTAAGCATCATGAAGAAGATATGATGAAAAAATATTTTTACAGTGAAATTGCCTCAAAACAAGAAGTTGATGAGCTGTTTGTAAATGCTACATATGAAATAGAAGTTTTCGTTAAAGCAGTAAAAAATATTTGTGAAAATTCAGAAGATTTTCAATATTATTTAGGTTGTTTGGTTCGTTTGGTTTTATCGTCAATTATTGAAGCAGATAGAAAAAGTGTTATGCAATTTATGAAAATTGATTTATTTGAAGATAAATATACAGACTTTAATGATATTTTGAATACTTTTGAAGAAAATATAAAATGTTTTACATCAGACACACCAATTAACATAGCTAGGGGTGATATATCAAATCAGTGCAAAAAATTTGCTAAAAACAAAGAAGGTATTTATAAGCTGTCCGTACCAACCGGTGGAGGAAAAACACTTTCTAGTTTGAGATATACTTTAAACCATATAATAAATCATAATAAAAAACGTTGTTTTTTTGTAATGCCTCTTTTGGCTATAATAGAGCAAAATGCAAACGAAATACGCAAATACACAGATTTTAATATATTAGAGCATCATTCAAACGTTATTAATACCCAAGATTCTGATGATGAATTGTCATATAATCAGCTTATAACCGGAAATTGGAAGGGACAAATGACAGTAACGACTCTTGTGCAGTTACTAAACACAATGTTTGACCATAAGACCACCAGCATTTGTAGATTTAATGCCCTTATAGACAGTGTTATAGTTATAGATGAAGTGCAAACTATTCCAATTCATATGCAATCTATGTTTAATAATATGGTGAATTTCCTGCAATCGTTTTGCAAAGCAACTGTAATTCTATGTTCTGCAACTCAACCACCTTTTGCAAAGACCGAGCGACCTATAAATATTTCAAGCCCTTCGCAGCTGGTATCAGAAGATTATGTAGAAATTTTTGAACGAACTGAAATCATTTCACTTTTCAAAGAATATGGCTGGGATATTGATGATGTTTCCTCACTTGCGCAAGAAATTACTGAAAAGAACAATTCTACACTTATTATTTGTAATAAAAAATCTCAAGCAAAAGAATTGTTTGAAAAATTATCTAAGTGCGAAGACAATGTGTTTCATTTATCTACTTCGCTTTGCAAAAAGCACAGACAAGATACTTTAGAAAATATAAAAACCATACTTAATGATAAACAAAATACAAATCAAAAAATAATTGTAATTTCAACGCAACTAATTGAGGCTGGTGTTGATATTTCTTTTAGTTGCGTTATACGTGCAATGGCAGGCCTTGATAATGTAATTCAAGCAGCGGGAAGATGTAATAGAAATGGTTCAATTAACAAAAAATGTCCTGTGTATATTGTTAATTTTAAAGAGGAAGCCTTAACTAGCTTACCTGAAATCCAAAAAGCAAAAGATGCGACCAATAAGTTGCTAGAAAATTATAAAAAATCTCCAGATATATTTGATAATAAGCTAGATAGTAAAAAAGCAATTGACTATTTTTATAAACAGAGATATAAAAAGCTAAACAAAGGCGAACAAGATTATCCAATCAAAAAAAATGGTGTATCTTTATATTCTATATATTCTTTACTATCCGAAAATAACACTATAAAGAAAAAATCTTTATATATTTTAAAGCAATCGTTTAAAACAGCTGCTAAAGAATTTAAGGTTTTCAATGATAATACAATTGATATTATTGTGCCGTACGGTCAAGGACAAGAATGTATTGCTAATCTTTGTAGCGATAAGAGTAAGTATGATTTAGGCTTTAGAAAAGAATGGATTGAGCAAAGCAAACCATATATCGTATCGGTATATGAATATGAGCTTAAAAAACTCAACGAACAAGGTGCTATATTCTCAATTTTTGATAATGAAATTTTAGCATTAAATATAAGCTTTTATGATGAGTATTTAGGTATAAAACAAGAAATTAAAATAAATTTTATGGAGGTGTAAAATGAAGTATGAAAATTCAATAACTTTTGAGATTACAGGAGATTACGCTCTGTTCTCGGACCCAATATCCAGACCTGGTGGAGAAAAATGCACATTGCAAATCCCAACTTATGAAGCAATTAAAGGAATTTTGCATTCAATCTATTGGAAGCCAACTATCATATGGTTTGTAGATGAAATTCGAATTATGAATCCTATTCAAACCACATCAAAAGGAATTCGACCTATTGGTTACACTGGTGGTAATGATTTATCTTACTACACTTATCTAAAAGATTGTCGGTATAAGGTAAAGGCTCATTTTGAGTGGAATAAAAATCGACCAGAACTTGCAAGCGATAGAAATGAACACAAGCATTTTCAAATTACAAAAAGAATGCTTATCCGTGGTGGCAGACGTGATATATTTTTAGGAACAAGAGAGTGTCAGGGGTATGTTGAACCTTGTGATTTTAATGAAGGTGAAAGCTTTTATGAAAATATTTCTGAAATGGCATTTGGACTTATGTATCATGGAATTACATATGCAGATGAAGCCTATGATGAACAAACAAATGGCAATATGACTATTAGATTTTGGCGTCCAGTTATGAAAAATGGAGTGATTTCATTTTTACGACCAGACGAATGTGAGATAGTTAAAGTTGCTCGAAGTATGAAAATGAAAACTTTTGGCGAAGAAAATTTTACAAAAGTTGACGATTTTTCAGAATTAAGCGAGGTGTTGTAATTGGGAATTTTTAATCAAGCGATGATTACATATGATAATTTAAGTGATAAAGTTGGTGTTTTAGAAGATGGAAAGCGAGAGCCCCTTTGCCCTATTTGCCATATTATTGCTAAAGCGCAAATTGAAGTTACAATAACCGAAGATGGAGAGTTTAATTCAGCTAGAATTATCGGTAAAGATGAAGAAAAGACTATAATACCAGTGACTGAGAGTTCCGCTAGTCGCTCATCTGGTGTAGCTCCTCACATTTTATCTGATCAGCTAAGTTATATTACTAAAATTATTCCAGATAAAAAGAAATCAACATATGAAAAATTTGAAAAATATTGTTCAAATTTAGAAATTTTTATAAATTCTAAATTAGCTCATAAAAAAGCAATGGCAGTATTTAATTACATTTTCAAAGAGCGACTATTAGACGATTTAATAGCAAGTTCTATAATAAAAAAAGACGAAACTGGTGCATTGAAAGGGAAAATAAACTCTACAGATTATGAAAAATGTTTAGTTCGTTGGTGTGTTTTAACTAATGATGACACATATGATGAATGTCATCGAGATATTACATTATTTAAAGCATGGCAAGATTACGTCTTGTCCACTAATGGTAATTTAGATTTATGTGCAGTTACTGGAGAGCTTACCATTTCTACACAAAATCATGCTAAGGGTATTGTAGCAAAAGATAATGGTGCAAAACTAGTATCCGCAAATGATAGCTCCGGCTTTACTTATCGTGGACGATTTAAAAACAGCAATGAAATTGCTAGCATTGGTTTTGTTGCAAGCCAAAAGGCACACTTAGCACTTCGATATTTAGTCGCTAATAATAGTGTTTATATGGGTGATAGTAATTCTGGTCGAACTTTTTTGTGGTGGAGTCCTCAAGGTAGGAAGCTCGTAAAATTCGATGATTTTGGCTTTAAAAAATCCGACAGCACAGAATTGTTAAACTACAAAAACGAACTTTTTCAAACTCTTACCGGATTTAAAAATAATTATGATATATTAGATGATATTATAGTAGCCTCTTTTGAAGCAGCAACTACTGGTAGATTATCTGTTACTTATTATAATGAAATGAACGCAAATGACTTTTTCGAAAGAATTTCTATATGGTATGAAAACATTGCAATTTCTGATTATTATATACCTACTTTTAAAAATATAATCGAATATGCATTTGGTAGAGAAAATGATAATGGATTTTTTAATGCAGATGGAAATATTTTAAAGAAAGAAAGTCAAGTTTTATTATATTGTATGTTAGAAAATAGACCTATACCAAGTTATTACATTAAGACTCTTACTACAAGAGCAACAAAACAAGCTTTATATGAAAATAAAAGCAGAAATCGAATACTATTAACAGCCTGTGCGATTATTAGAAAATTTTATAATGATAAATTAATGAGGGAGGAATTTAAAATGGTATTAGACGAAAAAAATGCTGATAGAAGTTATTTATTTGGTCGATATTTAGCAGTTGCCGAAAGACTTGAAAGCCAAACATATTCAAATGATGAAAAAAGAGAAACAAATGCAATTCGAATGCAAATAAGCTTTTCACAAAAACCATTTACCAGTTTTAGGGCATTAGAAGAACGACTTATCAGCTATAAAGCAAAATTGCCACAAGGTAGTAAAATTTATTATCAAAATTTAATTTCAGAAATAATATCAAAACTTGATATAGAAAATATATCAGAGCTTAACAAACCACTAGAAAGTATATATCTATTAGGGTATTATCACCAAAGAGAAGCTTTTTTCAAAGGAAAACAAGAAACTAAAACGGAGGAAAATGAAGATGAATAAAATCGATTTTGTATTATTTGTAAATGTTGACAGAGCAAATCCAAATGGCGATCCACTTGACGGAAACAGACCACGCACAGATTATTTAGGTTATGGTGAAATTTCAGATGTGTGCATTAAACGTAAAATTCGTAATCGCTTACAAGATTTAGGTCAAAATACTTTTGTACAATCGGCAGAACGTTGTGCTGATGGTTACGAAAGTTTAAGCGAAAGAGCAACTAAAGAAATCGGTAAAGAAAAGAATATTGATATTTATGCAAAAAAAGCTTGTGAAAAATGGATAGATGTTAGAAGTTTTGGCCAAGTATTTGCATTTAAAGCTGATAGTGTTTCAGTAGGTGTTAGAGGTCCTGTTTCAATTCATCAAGGCGTTAGTATTTCTCCAGTCGAAGTTGTATCTATGCAAATCACAAAAAGTGTAAATAGTGAGCCAGCTAAAGGTAAATCTTCTGATACAATGGGCACAAAACACTACGTTAAATTCGGTCTTTATAAAATAAAAGGTTCTATAAATGTTCAGTTAGCAGAAAAAACTGGATTTAACAACGATGATGCTAAACTAATCAAAGAATCTCTTGCGACTTTATTTGAAAATGATAGTTCCTCTGCAAGACCTGAAGGTTCTATGGCAGTACATAAACTATTTTGGTTTGAACACAATAGCAAATCTGGTGATTATTCAACACTTAAAGTGCATAACAGCGTAAAAGCTACTGCCAATGTTGATTCACCATCTTGCGCAGATGATTATAGTATTTTTGTTGAACCTCTTGACGGATTAAACTGTGAAGAAATTGATGGAATATAATGAACAAGATTTTTTAATGATTTCAGGAATACAACATTTTCTATTCTGCAAACGTCAATGGGCATTAATACATATTGAAAATGGGTGGGTTGATAATATTCACACTGTTGAAGGCGATATTATGCACGAAAAAGTTCATGATAGCACAAAAAACGAACTCAGAAAAGACATTTTCACAACCAGAGGTATGAATATATTTTCTAAAAAACTGGGTGTTTCTGGACAATGTGATGTAGTTGAATTTAGACAAAGTAACGATGGTATTAATCTTCAAAACAAATCAGGCAAATGGATTCCATATCCTATTGAATATAAAAAAGGAAGTAGCAAAATTACCGATATTGACAGAGTTCAACTTTGCGCACAAGCTATGTGTTTGGAAGAAATGTTGTGTTGTGAAATAGATCAAGGTGCATTATTTTATGGAGAAACCAGAAAACGAGAAGTTGTGGATTTTGATAATGAACTTAGAGATTTAGTTGCTAATTTATTTTCTCAAATGCACGAACTGTATAAAAAAGGCTATACCCCAAAAGTTAAGACAACCAAATCTTGCAATGCTTGTTCACTAAAAGAAATTTGCGTTCCAAAACTTATGCGAAATAAGAATGTTTCTAATTATATAGCTAGTTTTTTGAAAGAAGATGATGATTTATAAAAAAATTATTAAACACCCTTTATGTAACATCAGAAGATGTTTACTTGTCTTTAGATGGCGAAAATATTGTAATACATCAAGAAGGAAAAATTATAAAGAAATTTCCACTACACACGTGGTCATCTATAATTAGTTTTTCTTATAAAGGTGCATCTCCTGCTTTAATGTCCGCTTGTGTAAAGAGAGATATAATGCTATCCTTTTGTACTCCGAGAGGAAAGTTTTTAGCGAGTGTTTCAGGTGAAACGCGAGGTAACGTTTTGCTTAGACGAGAGCAGTATCGTATAGCAGATGATGATGAAAAAAGTTATAAAATCGCCTCAAATATGATAATCGGCAAACTGTTTAACTCTAGATGGAGCGTCGAGAGAACTAAGCGTGACCATAAATTGCGCATTGATGTGGAAAAACTCGCTGATTTATCTCAAAAAATCAATAATTCGATTAAGAGCATAGATAAATCAAAGTATGAATTGGACTATTTACGTGGTATAGAAGGAAATGCTGCCACATATTATTTTCAAGCATTTGATGATATGATTTTAAACAATAAAGAAGATTTCTTTTTCAAAACTCGTAACAGACGACCACCTCAAGATAATGTGAATGCAATGCTTTCTTTTGCTTATGCACTGCTTAAAAACGATTGTGCCAGTGCGCTTGAAAGTGTCGGCCTTGATTCATATGTAGGCTTTTTGCATCAAGATAGACCTGGCAGGCAATCACTAGCACTAGATTTAATGGAGGAGTTGCGTCCTTGCTTTGCCGACAGATTTGTTCTAACACTTATAAACAATAGAATTTTAAATAAAAGCGATTTTGAAAAGCAAGATAGCGGAGCTGTCTATTTAAATATAGATGGAAGAACAAAATTTTTACGTCAATGGCAAGAAAAGAAACAAGAAACTATAAAACACCCTTTCTTAGAAGAAAAAATCAATTGGGGTCTTGTTCCTTATGCACAAGCTATGTTGCTTGCTAGATATATACGAGGTGATTTAGATGAATATCCACCTTTTTTATGGAAGTGAGAAAAATGCTAATACTTATAACTTATGATGTTAATACTACCGATGCAAAAGGTAGGAGTAGGCTTAGAAAAATTGCAAAAGAATGCGTAAATTATGGACAACGAGTACAAAATTCGGTCTTTGAATGTTCATTAGATACTACTCAATATAGGCAAGTACAACATAGACTTTGTAGCATTATGGATAAAGACAAAGATAGTATTAGATTTTATTTTTTAGGCAAACGTCCCAAAATAGAACATTTTGGCGTAAAAGAATCATATGATCCAGATAGTTTCATTATGATTTAGCAAAGGTGCGAAGTATAGTCTGACATAAAAAAAGCTATAGGTTCGCACCAAAAAAATTTTAATAAATAGTATTATTTTTTAATTCAATTTTAAATTATGATGATTTATAATTTAAAATCATTAAAAATTGCTATTTATTCGTGAAAATCAATAAATATATACTATATTTTTGTTGAATTTTGCAGTCGCACCCTGTATGGGTGCGTGGATTGAAATAGAACTAGAACAGAGATAGAATAAATAATGAATAAGTCGCACCCTGTATGGGTGCGTGGATTGAAATTGCTATGCAGTTGCACTCTTTTTCCATTTGCAACGTCGCACCCTGTATGGGTGCGTGGATTGAAATAATTTCCGTTACAAAATTATAAACAAAATCTTCTAGTCGCACCCTGTATGGGTGCGTGGATTGAAATTCCAGCTCTGGTTTTATCTTTATCGCGTGGTTTTGTCGCACCCTGTATGGGTGCGTGGATTGAAATAAAATTAAAAGTGTAGTATTCATCGTTATGCACCGTCGCACCCTGTATGGGTGCGTGGATTGAAATGGTAAAATTGGTCCCGATCGTGTCACAAAATTAAAAGTCGCACCCTGTATGGGTGCGTGGATTGAAATGTTTGGGCTTGTAACGATGTATAACATCTCGTTAGTCGCACCCTGTATGGGTGCGTGGATTGAAATAAATTCAAATTGGCATAAGACCGCAAGCTACAAAGGGTCGCACCCTGTATGGGTGCGTGGATTGAAATACAAAAATGCTATGAAAAATTTAATTAGTAGAGGTCGCACCCTGTATGGGTGCGTGGATTGAAATATCTTGTTTGCAGAATTTTATTAAAACATCGGCAATGGTCGCACCCTGTATGGGTGCGTGGATTGAAATCATTTTGTAAAATGTTTGAGCAGAATAAGCGCCGTCGCACCCTGTATGGGTGCGTGGATTGAAATAACGTTACTTTCAGTGGAAACAAGTTTTGGAAAGTCGCACCCTGTATGGGTGCGTGGATTGAAATAAAAAGCAATGGAACCGTTTACGAAAGCTGCTGGTCGCACCCTGTATGGGTGCGTGGATTGAAATAACTGTTGAAAATGAAGGTTTGTCGATGTTGTACTGTCGCACCCTGTATGGGTGCGTGGATTGAAATCACACTGCATAACTTATCCAGACACCAAAATCGGAGGTCGCACCCTGTATGGGTGCGTGGATTGAAATAAGGTCGAAACGATCTACGGCGCAATTACGATATAGTCGCACCCTGTATGGGTGCGTGGATTGAAATAGCAATGGTTATCTCTACCAAACCACGTTCGTCGTCGCACCCTGTATGGGTGCGTGGATTGAAATCGTTAGCTTTTGCTACTGATGTTGTTTGTTCTAGGTCGCACCCTGTATGGGTGCGTGGATTGAAATTGGTGTTTTTGGTACTGTAATGTAACCATTATCTAGTCGCACCCTGTATGGGTGCGTGGATTGAAATCATTTCTGGATTAACTTTTTGTTTTAATGCTTTGGTCGCACCCTGTATGGGTGCGTGGATTGAAATCTCCTCCATCTTGAATTAACACTCCTGTGTCCGCCGTCGCACCCTGTATGGGTGCGTGGATTGAAATACATCACCAGATTACGGGGTGCAATATGTTGGCTGTCGCACCCTGTATGGGTGCGTGGATTGAAATACAGGCGAGATTGAAAATGCAGATAACACGCTGTATGTCGCACCCTGTATGGGTGCGTGGATTGAAATGCCGTCAAACAGTCTTAAATTAATAACCTTCTTGGTCGCACCCTGTATGGGTGCGTGGATTGAAATCGAATAGCGCGAAGATTGTAACAAGCGATTGTTCGTCGCACCCTGTATGGGTGCGTGGATTGAAATACAAAACAAGAAATGATTGATAAACATTTCGATGGTCGCACCCTGTATGGGTGCGTGGATTGAAATAAAGTTTGCTTGCTCCATTACAAGAGGTAAAATCGTCGCACCCTGTATGGGTGCGTGGATTGAAATGATTTCGTTAACATCGCAAACCAGTCACGGTTGATGTCGCACCCTGTATGGGTGCGTGGATTGAAATTCAATGACTGTAAATTCTCGCCTGACGTGTTCGAGTCGCACCCTGTATGGGTGCGTGGATTGAAATATTTGTTGAAAGTTCAGCAACACGCTTTTTTATAGAGTCGCACCCTGTATGGGTGCGTGGATTGAAATCGAGCCATCAGGGTTTACATCGCTATCGTGTAGCAGTCGCACCCTGTATGGGTGCGTGGATTGAAATACGACCTGCGCCACAGTCATGCAAGTTTGCTAATGTCGCACCCTGTATGGGTGCGTGGATTGAAATAATATTAAACGCTTTAGATAATTGACTGACTGCGTCGCACCCTGTATGGGTGCGTGGATTGAAATCGAAGCGCCGAAACATTATAAGGAATAGCGGACATGTCGCACCCTGTATGGGTGCGTGGATTGAAATTTTTTCATTTGATAGTCAGACCAGTCGGCCGCAGTCGCACCCTGTATGGGTGCGTGGATTGAAATATACATAAAATTAGCACTCCCACCGTTTAGGTTGTCGCACCCTGTATGGGTGCGTGGATTGAAATATATGTGCGTACAACGACACGTACCCATCATCCTGCAGGTCGCACCCTGTATGGGTGCGTGGATTGAAATCCGATTTTACAAGAACTTTCTTAAGTCTAGGCTGGGCGAACCCTATGTGGGTTAATGAATTCAATTTTGACATTATGTAAATTATCTGCTAAACTATAATTATTAAATTTATAGTATAAAATATATTTATTAGGAGGGGATATTATGTCGTTATTAGGAGGTTTATTCTCTATATTCGGAGGGTTTACTTATATGGGTGTTAAGACGGCACAAGGGATTAATTTTCAAGCTGATAATGAGGTAGAAAAGCAATATATTGCTGCTCGTACAAATCCGCAGTTAGAAGCACATTTGAACAAAATGCTCTCTGAAGTGCCGAGAGATGTTAAGAAAATTAGACAACGTATCGAGGGGTATCGCAAAGAACATGGCGATAATGTTTTTGACCCAACATTCCCTGCATGGGATAAAGTAGATAAATATAATCATATATTTAGTGTGAAGAAAGCTGCTCCGTTTGCTGGATCCACAGAGCCTTACGCCTTTGATTCTAGTGCTTTTACAGACAGAGAATTGGTTAATTTGCTACTAGCAACCTATGGATATGTATCCCATGACAGAGCGTTCTGGACAAACCCAGTAGCAAAGCAACGTCTAGCTAAACTAGGCAAAGAAAATCCAAGGGGGTATTAGGAGTCATGACGAATAACAAACCCAACACCTTACTACAAGAGACTTTATTTGCTCTGTACTTATTCCCTTTAGTTATCATTGTTCAAAGCACCACTGAAACGCTCTTCACCTGCCTCATCTTATCGTCGATATATATAGCGTGCGGAGTCTGGTTTGTACGTTATCGAAAAGAAAATACTCCTGAAAAAATACGCAATCGAGTTATAATACACAACCTAAGCGTTCCAGAGCGAGCAAAGTTAATTCTCATTTTCCGTGATATGATTAAAGACCCTATGAATTATGACGAAATGAACAGTAGGCTTCTGAACTTTAGAATTTTACACCCTGAGGTTTGTACTCAAAACAGAACCAAAGAGGATCGAGATAGTGCGAAAATATGGTCTGAGTATACTTTGATGCCGTGTTATACAGATATGGGAATGATGCACCTTGAACATTGTCGATTGTACAAAAACGGCTTAGTAAACACCCTTTATGACACTTACTTATATAAAATCCCTCCTGAACTAAAAAATTTTAGCAACTACGGTCCGTTCGAAGGTATACAAAATCATTATGCCGCTAACTCACAAATAGCAACTATGCAAACAATTATAAGCGACTGCCTACTTCCTCAAACGTACACACCCGAAGAAGCTATCGAATATTTAGAGCAACATCGTAGAGAAGAGGAAGAGTTTCTGAAACCAATAGACTTTTTTGAGCACCCTGAGTTACTAGAACATTTGAAGCCGTATGCCAAGATAATACCTAATAACTCAGCAATGGCAGATGCTATACAGACTATTGAATCTTTTGACGACATCGAAGAGGATAAATTTAGAACCATTAAGATTTTAGGCATAAGGGTATTTTTGAAACAAATCGGGGAGTTGACCGAAGAACAAATGGAACAACAGTCTACAGGGTTGTTTACAATATCAAAACAATTTGGTAAAGAGCTAGTCAACCGCTACTTAAATATAATCCGCATAGACAACAATATAAGATTTTAATAACACGCTACGATTTAACAAGCCGTAAGGCTTGTTTTTTTCATACGCTTTTTTACAAAATACAACAGAATTTAAAATAGCTTTTCTAAATATATTTCTTAATCTATTAAAATATGATATATTATAATTATCAATCTATAAACTGGAGGTAAACTATGCTTAAATTTAACGAAAACAAAAGTTTTAGAGTACTTGAAATGCATAAAGCTCTACAAGAAGGCAAAATCTTGAAAAAAATAGAATATGCTCAAAAGTTCGGTGTTTCTCCTAAGACTATACAGCGCGATATTGATGATCTGCGTTCATTTCTATATCAGTCTTATGCCGAAAATGAAATACAAATAAAATATAGCAAATCTAAAAGGGGTTTCTATCTTCAAAATTCTCAAAAAACCGACTTAACCTCTAAAGAAATCCTCGCAATTTGCAAAGTTTTACTTGAAAGTCGTGGTTTTTGCAAAGATGAACTAGATATTTTAATAGATAAATTAATTTCAAAAACTAATAAAGACGATCACATTTATGATATGATTTTAAACGAAAAATTTTATTATACAGAACCTAGACACAGCAAACCACTAATTGATAAAATTTTTGATTTATCTAAAAATATCGTAGATCAAAATATTTTAGAAATCGAATATTTAAGACCGAATAACCAAATAGCAAAAAAGCATAGAATAAAGCCTGTTTCAGTGATGTTTTCGGAGTATTATTTCTATTTAATCGCATATATGGCAAATAAAGATTTAGATTTCCCTACTGTTTTTCGCATAGATAGAATTCAATCTTTCAAAAGCACTAAAGAAAATTTTTCAATTCCTTACAAAGATAAATTTAGCGATGGCGAGTTTCGCAATCGTGTATTATTTATGTTTTCCGGAGAACTTCAAGTAGTGAAGTTTTTATATAAAGGTAGTTCTCTTGAGTCTGTATTAGATAAGTTTCCAACTGCAGAAATTATAGATGAAAACGAGGGTATTTATACAATTAGAGTTGAAGTATATGGCACAGGTATCGATATATGGTTTAGAAGCCAAGGCGATAATGTGGAGATTGTAATTTAATCTTTTATTTTACACACCCTCTCCCAAACCTCACTAGAAACCCTAGCCTCCCCACGCTCCCACTTCCCAATCGTCTTACGCCCAACACCCAATAATCTACCAAA
Organism: Clostridia bacterium; assembly: GCA_044426345.1. GTDB lineage: Bacteria > Bacillota > Clostridia > Oscillospirales > Butyricicoccaceae > CAYJLC01. Next base: position 71,269 of record JAWXUP010000003.1, read on the forward strand.
TTCAAGCTGTGATAAATTCATGGCTTGTCTTTTTTTATAAATTTGGTCGCCTTGTCCGTTTTTAAAGAACAGGTGATAATCGTCGAAAATTTCTTCATCTGGCACTTGATATAAATTTGCAAGCTTTTGCAAAACTTCAACCTCGTAATTTTTCTTGCGTGGATTTTCATATGCCTTGTACGTCCTCGGCGCAATGCCTAAAAACTCTGCAACTTCTTTTTGGCAAAAACCATTGATTACTCTAAAATATCGTAATTTATCACCAATGGTACTTTCTTTGCACCTTTTTTCCAAACGTATAGCTTGATGCTCTAAAAACTGCGTTTTATACTTAAAATCGTGGACATATAGTGGTGAGAACAACGCCCATCGCATTTTTGCGTTAAATTGTGGTACTAAAACCAGACCCTTTGTCGCCGTTGTGACAGTATTACATTTTCTATACATCTAGAAACATAAGTGCTAAGCTTACTTCCCTTGTCAAACTTAAATGTGGACACACCTTTTATCAAGCCTAGTGTCCCAATAGAAATCAAGTCCTCTTGCTCGGAATTATTCGAGTAATATTTTTTTGCTATATGTGCAACCAGACGCAGGTTATGCTCGATTAACTTATTTCTCGCCTCAACATCACCGTTTTGGAATTTTTCGAGCAATTCCCTCTCCTCTTTTGCTTTTAGTGGTTTTGGAAATGACGCGTACCCATTTGACACGCTGAGAATAAAAAATGATAAACTTGCTACTAAAGCTGATGAAATTAACATAAAAACCTCCTTTTTCATACTTAAATGTATATGAAAAAGGAGGTTTGTTTGTTGCTAGTTTATTTAATTTCAACATAATTATAGAAATTTTCAAAAATATAATATCGCTTTTTATCAAAAAATATGGTACACTATGTATATAATAAGAAAAATAGAGAGATTTTTATGAAAATACTAAAATTGTTTCTTGCAACGCTCACGCTAAGTTTATTGTTTACAACACAGGTCTTTGCAGGCACATATCCACTGTACAGTTATACAGAGGAACCACAGACAGTCACATTAGGCCCCGTGACATTTAACAATGTAAATTATTATGAGGAAAATAGTTCTGTCAATTCTGATTTTGAAAGCATACCCATTGTTGTTATATATTTAGACTCAAGTGGATACTCCTATACAATCAACTAGGACAATGCTTGTTTTAGATTGAGTGACGATGCATTTGAAGGACTATGGGGTGGTTCATATTACGTATCTTTGACACATACTTTTGTGCAGTCAGGTAGAGAGTTTACTTTTTATTTGTATAATACAGATATATCTGGTGTAACCGCATTGGATGGGGATTATGTAAAAGCGGGTGCTACAATTAAATTGCCATCTTATGAAGAAAATTTTGGATTTACAGCTATACATTTATTTATTGAAACAGATAAAAGTTATACAGAAGACTAATTTTAATAAAGATTAAATTAATAAAAATATCCTAAATTAACACTTTTCCGTAAGTTAAAATTTGTTTTATCCCGAAAAGGCGTTGGTTTTGATTTAAAATTTTAAGATTTATAATAGGAGGATTATATTTATGAAGAAAGTAAAATGCTTAGTATGTGGATACATACACGATGAGAGCAAAGACGGACCATTCGAAAATCTGCCAGATGGTTGGGTTTGTCCTATTTGCAAAGCTGAAAAATCTGCATTCGCCCCTGAACAAGATGCACCTACGTACACTTCAAACCGTGATTTGCTACACGATGAAAAAGAGTTAACATCGCTTGAACTTAGCGCTATATGCTCGAATTTAGCACGAGGCTGTGAAAAACAGTATCTAAAAACAGAATCCGAACTTTTCACAAAGCTTGCCGATGAATTAAAATCAAAATCTGAACCAGACTACGATGCAAGAATAAATATGCTTGTCGATTTAGTAGAACGTGATTTAAGTGAAAATTTCCCACTAGTTCAAGATATCGCAAGCGAAAATGCTGATAGAGGTGCTTTACGCGCATACACTTGGAGCTATAAAGTAACCGTTATGCTAAAAACTCTGCTTGAACGATATCAAAAAGTCGGTCAAGCGATGATTGACAATACTGGTGTTTATGTTTGCACAATCTGTGGATATATTTATGTTGGCGACGAACTTCCAACGCTATGTCCTGTGTGCAAAGTTCCAAATTACAAATTTGAAGAAATAGGAGGTTAGAGTTATGGCTAAATTTTATGCAGTGAGAAATATTAGTTTATGTACAAAAGACTGTTTGTGCCTTTATGTTTGCAAAACAGGTGCTACCGACACCGAAGACAGTATTATTGATAAAAACAAATGTATAGGTTGTGGCGTTTGTGCAAATGCTTGCCCATCAAAAGCAATTTCTATGATTCCTTATGAAATGCCACCTCAACAAAAACACGAACAAGATGTCATAAAAGCAATGAAAATGCTCTTTTCAAGCAAAATAGAGCAAGAAAATATTGCATCTAATATTCCAAATAAACTAACCAAAGCAATAGAAAAATCTAATCGCATTATGGCAGAAGATATTATCCGTGAAACTGGTTATATGTTACCTCAAAGTGGAAATTCTAAAGCTATTCTTATAGAATTGGCTGAAAAATATCCAGAACTTGATGAAATCACAAAAGAATTGCTATCAAATGTTGAATTTAACGAAGAAATCGAACCAAAAACCGAAAAATGGAAATGCAAAATTTGTGGATATATCCACGAAGGCGAAATGATAGATGAGTTTACTTGCCCAATCTGCAAACAACCAGCATCTGTTTTTGAGAAAATTTAAAAATACTTGTGCAATAAACTAAGGGCAGACGTTTTTTATCGTCTGCCCTCAGCTTGTCGAAAACATATTACCGAAAATATATTACCGAAATAAACTTTTCGTAAAAATGTAATTTTTTTAACACTTGTGCTATCTTTTTTCTCGGCAGTCGCTCGCCGCGTGGCTGATACTTTGGGACGTCCCAAAGTATCCAAAAGACGAAAACACAGCTTGTTTTATCAGCAAGCCGTATAAGTCCGCTGCGTAAATAATTTTTCTCTGAAAAATTTTTACTTTGCTAGTTTGTACATTCATCTTTAGATTTAAGGTTAAGGTTAGCTTTGTTTGCTAGTTTGTGCAATATTTTTGCGTATACCTCTTTTTTTCAACTGTAAGGGCAGACGTTTTTTATCGTCTGCCCTTTTATTATTTAGCTAAATTTAAATCAAAAAACTTTTTTAAAAAATTTTAAATTTCTTATAAGCTACGTATTGTGTTCGTGCTATCAGATGATTTATATCAAAATTCAAGTTTAAATATTTGCCATATTTATGTACTTTTTCAAATTTTAGTGAGCACGAACTTTTATATCTTCTTTATGATGAATAGCTAGTTTATCAACTAACTCTAAACACGAATCGCTAAGGCTTACCAATGTAACATTTACACCGATTTTACGGTATTTCAAAACAACTTTATCAATAGCATCAACTGCTGATTCGTCCCAAATTTTTACATTTTCAAAATTTATGAAAATACATTTATCAGTTTTCGAATAATCAAAAAGTGCGATGAATTCCGTACTTGAAGCAAAGAAAAGTTCTCCAGATACGTTGTATGTAATGCTTTCTTCTGTAATTACTTTATCTGCCTCAACGTTTGACATTTTAGATGCAAATGTAATTGCACTAATTATAAAACCAACAACAACTCCATATGCCAAATTATCTGTCAGCAAAACCACGATTACTGTTGAAATCATAATAAGTGTATCGGTTTTTGGAACATGTTTCACACGACCAATCGAACCCCAGTTGAAAGTTTTGAATGCTACAACCAACATTACCGATGCCAGAGCTACAACCGGAACAAGCACTACGTATTTATTAAGCACAATTACTGCAAACAACATACAAGTACCAGCCATCAAAGTTGATAATCTGCCACGCCCACCGTAATTTGTGTTGATAACCGTCTGCCCTATCATTCCACAACCAGCTATGCCTCCAAAAAATCCAGCACCAATATTAGCAAGACCTTGACCTACACATTCACGGTTTTTGTCACTGTGTGTGTCCGTAATTTCATCTACAAGTTGTGATGTAAGCAATGATTCAACTATACCTACAAGCGCTACTGACATTGAGTATGGGAATATAATTTTCAGCGTTTCTATAGTTAATGGTACTTTTGGGAAAATTAAACTAGGAAGTTTTGAGCTTATTTCACCCATATCACCAAGCATTTTCACATCTATTCCACCAAAATTTACGATTAATGTAATAACAATGATTGCAACTATTGGAGAAGGTATTGATTTTGTAATGTACGGAAACAACACAATGATAGCTACACCGATAACTCCAAAAATCGGAAGTATATAACCACCTTGGAAGTATCCTATTTGTGAATTTAACATCATAATTGCAAGCGCATTAACAAATCCTATCATAACAGGTTTAGGTATGAATTTCATAAGATTACCAACTTTACAAAATCCTAAAACCAGTTGTAAAACTCCTGCTAAAATAGTAGCCGCGAACAAATAATCCATTCCATAATCAGCAACTAAACTCGCTAAAACAAGCGCTGTAGCACCTGCGGCAGCCGAAATAAGACCTGGTCTGCCTCCAAAAATTGATGTAATAAGCGAAATCATAAACGATGCATATACACCAACCATTGGGTCAACGCCAGCTACTATCGAAAATCCAATTGCCTCTGGTATTAGCGCCATACATACAACAAGCCCTGCAAGTAAGTCTCCCTTAACATTGCCGAGCCATTCTTTTTTTAAATTCATAAATTAATTCTCCCTCTGAATAAATATATATAAATTATATCATAAAAATACGAAAAAATCAATCACGTACACTCAAATATTAATAACAATATAAATCTTGCACACCAGTTAACCCTACTGAAAAGATGTTCATTTTATGTTTTTAATGCTAATTTTACTCGTTTAAAATCAGATTATAAAATTTCAGACCTAAAGGTTGTATACTTTGCTAATAGAATTTCGTTATAGATATGTGATATAATTTAGTAAAGGTGGTGTACTTTGGTTTTATTACCATATATTTTTATGTATAGTATTACTACATTTAACAAAATATCTTGTTTTATGCAGATTTTTCAAATTATGATGTACTTTAAAATTAAAAACTGCGTTTAACAAAAAACGAAAGGAATGGGAGATTTTAGAATGAATATTTTTGAACTGAATGAGGATATACTAAAATTAGACACCAAGTATATCGAAATGATTGAAACAATGAAAGCAGAGGCGCTTTCTTTCTGCGAAAATTTCGACGACGACCCTTCAATAATGAGCGACTGGGGACATCACTACTACTGTCCTAAAGACGGTGAAATGTTAACTTTTGATTTAACTAAACCTAAAGACCACGTATGCGGACTTTGTGGAACAGTTTATAAAAGCGAACAATTAGACCGCACTTGGACTTACCTTTATAGACACGATGCTATTTTAACTTTAATGAAATTATCTGTATTATACAGAGCATATAAAGAACCTAGATATCTTGAAGAATACAAAAAATTATTACTTTTCTATGCTGACAACTATATGAAATTTGAATTACACGCAAAAGATGTACCTCACGATGGTGTTAATTTAAAATTTAGTGGTGCAGCACGTATTATGTCACAAGAATTAAACGAAGCTATGATTTTAGTACGTATTATGGTTTCTTTAGAAATCCTAAAAGAAGATTTATCTAAAGAATTTATCGACCACTTAAATGATGTTTTCTTTGTAAACATTGCTGATGTGTTAATTCCTCAACTTGACAAAATACATAACAAACCTTGTTGGATTAATGCAGCTGTTGGTTGTATGGGTCTATTTACAGGCAATAAAGAATGGATTGACATTGTATATAACGGTGAATTTAGTGTTAATGAACAATTAAGACGCGGTGTTACAGAAGATAAATTCTGGTATGAAGGCTCTGTTCACTATAACTTCTTCCTATTAGAAGCAATAGTTTACCTACTTGCTTTCAGCAGAGCGTATAATCACGAACTTGAAGAAGAAGACGTTATCCGTGATATGTTAATCAAGGGTTATCACTTTACTTTTGAAAATGACGTTTTCCCTAATCCAAATGATAGCTGGCCAAGCGTTGGTTTGAGAACATATGAATATGTTTATGCTGTAGCTGCAAAAATCTTCGGCGAAGGCAGTGAAGTTTACGAAATCTATAAACATATCCTTGCAAATCCTTTTGATAGAGTTAAAATTCCTATGTCTGAACCATATCACTACAAAAAAAATATGAGCTTTGAACATCTAGTTTGTCTTCCTGGAATTAATTTTGAAGATAGAAATGTTCCTGCAAGAAAATCTACTTGTTATCCAAACTCATTCTTTGCAATGCTTAAAAATGAAAACATCAACTTGTTTATGAAATATGGACATAAAGGTCCTGGTCACGCTCACCGTGATAAAATGAACATTGAAGTTATGATTGGCGACAAAATGTTGACTAGAGATATGGCAAACTCAGGCTATTCTTCAACTCTTTGTCTAGAATGGTATAGATTATCTCCTTCGCACAACACTGTTATGGTTGATGGACAAAACCATGTTTCTATGGACGGTGGCGATGTTTTAAAATACAATGATACTTGTTGTCATGCAATAACTAAAAACGTTCACGATGGAGTTGACTACAAACGTGCTGTTGAAATTTTTGATGATGGTTTCACAGATGTATTTGATGTTATCTCTAAAGATGTTCACAACTACGACTGGATTTTCCACTGTCAAGCTGACCTTTTAACTGAGCTTGAATTAGAAGAAAGCGATTTAGGTTACAAAGAAAATGGTTATCAACATATTCAAGATGTTAAAAAATTAGTTAACGTACCAGATGAATTAGTATTAGAATGGGATTTACAAGGAACAAAATTAACTAGTACAATAAAAACAGCAGGAAAAGAAGTATTCTTAACAAAAACTTATGACAACCCAGCATCAACTTTCAGAACTGGCGTAATGCTAAGAGCTAAAACTGACAGTACTACATTTGATGTAAACTGGAAAGTTATAAAATAATCACCATAAATTATAACAGAACCTATCAACAAATCTAAGTTGATAGGTTCTTCCTTTTTTTAAAGTTACAATTTAAAAAACATTGCACAAAAGCAAATCTTACCTTAGCCTTAAAACAAAATTTGAAAGCACACGCTAGCAAAGTAAAAATTTTTCAGAGAAAAATTATTTACGCAGTGGTAAATTTGGACTAGTTTTGATAAATCTTTTATAAAAAGATTTCGTCTTTTGGATACTTTGGGACGTCCCAAAGTATCAGCCACGCGGCGAGCGACTGCCGAGAAAAAAGATAGCACAAGTGGTAAATGGAAAAAGCGAACAATAAAAAAATTGCATATTTTAAAAATGAGTTCTTAACAAGCTAAACCTATCGACTATAATTTAAAATTCTGCGCAAAAAAACACCACAAACAAAAAAAGTTCGTGGTGTCTTACATTATCGACTACTACTTCGACAATGTAGTTTTATATGTAGAGGAATACATAATGTCTTTTTAAGATAGATACAACTAGCGTGTTAGCCATAACTAACCTAAATATAATATACACTATTTTAGTATAGATTGTCAAGTGTTTTTGTTAAATTTTTTTCAAATATTTTTTTATGATATATAACATTGACAAAAAAGCAACAAAATATGAAATAAATTGCACTTTTAATTACATAATGTAAATTTTTTACAAATTTCAAGCAAAATTTGCAGATTTTTGTTGTAAAACTGTCAATTTTAATGTATACTAATATAGTATTAAATTTATTATAGGAGGCAAATTATAATGGCAATGAAAAACAGCTATTTAGCCAAAGTCTTCGCAGAGGTTCAAAAAAATCATCCTCACGAAGCAGAATTCCAACAAGCAGTGTACGAAGTATTACAATCTTTCGAACCTGTTGTTGAAAAACGTCCAGAACTTGAAGCAAACGCTATCATGGAAAGAATCGTAGAACCTGAAAGAATTATCTCATTCAGAGTTTCTTGGGTTGACGATGCTGGTAAAGTTCAAGTTAACCGTGGTTACAGAGTACAGTTCAACTCTGCTATCGGACCTTACAAAGGTGGACTTCGTTTACATCCAACTGTAAACCAATCTATCGTTAAATTCTTAGGTTTCGAACAAACTTTCAAAAACTCTCTTACTGGTCTACCTATGGGTGGTGGTAAAGGTGGTTCAGATTTCGACCCTAAAGGCAAATCTGATGCAGAAGTTATGCGTTTTTGCCAAAGTTTCGTAACTGAACTTTCTAAACACATCGGTCAATTTACTGATAGCCCAGCTGGTGATATCGGTGTTGGTGGTCGTGAAATCGGTTATATGTTTGGTCAATACAAACGTTTAAGAAACGAATATTCTGGTGCTATCACTGGTAAAGGTATTCCTTTCGGTGGTTCTTTAGCTAGAACAGAAGCTACTGGTTACGGATTATGTTACTTCACAGACGAAATGTTACGTGATAACGGTATGTCTTTCGAAGGCAAAACTGTTGTAATTTCTGGTTCTGGTAACGTTGCAATCTACGCTACAATCAAAGCTACTGAACTTGGTGGTAAAGTTGTTGCACTTAGCGATTCTAACGGTTACATCTATGATGAAAACGGTATCAACATCGACATCGTTCGTGATATCAAAGAAGTACGTCGTGGCAGAATTTCTGAATACGTAAACCTTGTTCCTGGAAGTAAATACACAGAAGGTAAAGGCATTTGGTCTATCCCTTGTGATATCGCTCTTCCATCTGCAACACAAAACGAAGTTCTTTTAGAAGATGCAAAAATGCTTATCGCTAACGGTTGTAAAGCTGTAGCTGAAGGCTCTAATATGGGTTCTGACATTGCTGCTATCAATGAATTCTTAGCAAACGGTATCTTATTTGCTCCTTCAAAAGCTGCAAATGCTGGTGGTGTTGCTGTTTCTGGTTTAGAAATGACTCAAAACTCTATGCGTTATTCTTGGACTTTCGAAGAAGTTGATGCAAAACTTAAAGAAATCATGGTTGGTATTTACCACAACTCTGCAAACGCTGCTAAAACTTACGGTTTAGAAGGTAACTTAGTTGCTGGTGCTAACATCGCAGGTTTCACAAAAGTTGCTGACGCTATGCTTGCTCAAGGTATTGCTTATTAATATCTAATTATATACGAAAAGAACGGTTTTTTTGACCGTTCTTTTTTTGTTTTGTGATGATGTAATTGTATGGGATGGGTCTTCCGTCTCGCAACACGCAATAAAATATTTTCACAAAAACCAAAACATACTGTAGGGGCGAACAGTGTTCGCCCGTGCCACATAATAAATCTGCACCGATTAAAATTAAAACGGTTGCATCGGTATGACGGCGAGAGCAAGCCCTCGCCCTACACTGGTGATTGGTATTTTATTATGCGATGATGGGACTGAGAATCCGTCACCTACATACGTTTTGTTACGCAAAAAAGGGAACGCTTTTCGCGTTCCCTAAAATCATTTGTTTATAAAATACCAACTCTTTGGAAGATAACTTCAACATTTTTGATATGGTGTTTTGGATCGAAACAATCTTCGATTTCTTCTGGCGAAAGTAAATCTGTAACGTCTTTGTTCGCTTCCATTAAATCTCTAAATGAACGTTTTTCTTCCCATGCTATCATAGCGTTTGGTTGAACTAAATCATATGCTTTTTCTCTTGAATATCCTTTTTCAATCATTTTAAGCATAAAACGTTGAGAATATATAACTCCGAAAGTTTTGTTGATGTTATCAATCATATTTTCAGGATATACTATTAGATTTTCAACGATATTTGTAAATCTATTTAACATATAGTCAAGTAACGCTGTTGCATCTGGAGCGATAATTCTTTCAGCTGATGAGTGAGAAATATCACGTTCGTGCCATAAAGATACGTCTTCGTATGAAGTTAACATATATCCACGCATAACTCTAGCGCAACCTGCCATATTTTCAGAGCCGATAGGATTACGTTTATGTGGCATTGCTGACGAACCTTTTTGACCTTTTCTGAAAAATTCTTCAGCTTCACGAACTTCTGTACGTTGTAAATGACGAACTTCTGTAGCCATTTTTTCGATAGATGTTGCAATCAAAGCAAGTGTGCTGAAATATTCTGCGTGACGGTCACGTTGTAATGTTTGAGTTGAGATTTTGCTTGAATTAATTCCTAATTTTTCGCAAACGTAATCTTGTACAAAAGGAGGTGTGTTTGCAAAAGTACCAACTGCGCCAGAAATTTTACCAGTTTCTACCATTCCAGCAGCTTTTTCGAAACGTTCTAAGTTTCTTTGCATTTCATCATACCAAAGTGCCATTTTAAGTCCAAAACTTGTAATTTCAGCGTGAACACCGTGAGTTCTACCGATACAAGCAGTATCTTTATGTTCGATAGCACGAGCTTTTAGAACTGCGATAAAACGTTCTAAATCTGCAAGTAAAATTTCGTTTGCTTGTTTATATAAGTAGCCATAAGCAGTATCAACAACGTCTGTTGAAGTTAGTCCAAAGTGAACCCATTTTTTTTCTTCGCCTAAAGTTTCAGACACTGCACGAGTGAAAGCAACTACATCGTGGCGAGTTTCTTGTTCGATTTCGTAAATTCTATCAATATTGAAAGATGCATTATCCCATAGTTTTTTCACGTCATCTTTTGGTATTTCACCAAGTTCAGACCACGCTTCACAAGCTAGGATTTCAACTTTTAACCAAGCATCAAATTTTGCTTGTTCTGTCCAAATATCACGCATAATTTCTCTTGAATATCTGTTTAACATAAAATTCTCCTTAAAAAAGTCCTTTTTTTATATTATAACGTTTTTTTGTATTTTTTGCAATATAATTTGATATAATAATTCACGAGTTGGTATTAATTAAACTAATAGGTAGAAAGTTTAATTAAAATATCTTGAAATTCGTGGTTTTCATCGTTTTGACATATAATTTCAAGTGTATCATTCAAGGTTTTCTCTAAATTTTTCGAATATTTTATATGCTCGCTCACTTCTTGTGCTAAATCAAAATATAAATGTCGGAACATCTCCTCTTTGTTTTCAAACTTATGACCTTTGTAATATCGCATTTTGTTCTCCTTTTATGGTTAATAATAGTTATATAATAGTATTATAATGGTTACGTTTTAATATCATAGCACACCAAAATGAATTTTGCAATCAAAATAATGGTATTATAATATTATAATACTATGAATTTGAGGTGAAATGATGGCTAAAAAAGGATTAACGGTTCGATTTGATGAGGAAATGCTTCATAAATTGCATATTATTGCTGATTATGAAGGACGTTCTGCAAATGGTCAAGTTATTGTTTTAGTTCGAGATTTAATCAAAGAATATGAAGAAAAAAATGGTAAAATCGAAATTAAATAATAAAACATACTGTAGTAGACGAGTTGTCCGTCCCAGACTTTCGAAAAACATATTTTTAAAATAGACCTTTCGTCAAAATGTATATTTTTTATTTTCAGCTTATACCACTTACCTCTTGTGCAAACTTTTTTTCTCGGCAGTCGCTCGCCGCGTGGCTGATACTTTTGTGCGTACAAAAGTATCCAAAAGACGAAAACACAGCTTGTTTTATCAGCAAGATAGAACCTTACCACTGCGTAAATAATTTTTCTCTGAAAAATTTTTACTTTGCTAGCGTGTGCTTTAAAGTTTTATTTTAAGGTTAAGGTAAGCTTTGCTTTTTGTGATATCTTTTAGTATACTGCTTTTTCTACAAACTAAAACTGTCATCATTTTTTCAATGATGACAGTTTTTTTATTATATTTTTTTACTTAAATTTATGCCTTTTAAACATCTTCACAACCGACATCATTATAATTATAGATATGAATATCAACGGAAAACCAAGTAATATAGATGCTGTTTGTATAGTTTCTAACCCACCAATCAACACTAATCCTAGCGAGAACAATAACAATACAAGCGCCCATATCATTCTGTTAGCTCGGATCGGTTGTTCATTATCTGCCAAGTGAGGTGTACATACTGATGCTAAAGTATATGCAGTTGAATCTATTGTTGTTGCCAAAAATACAAACATTAATATCAATACCAAAATCAACATAATATTAGGACAAGGCAATGTTTCCAAAATAGCTATTAACGCATACTCTCTTCCCTGCTCTGCATTGATGGTCACAAGATCTAATATTCCATTTCTTTGCAAATATATAGAATATGAACCAAAAAGCCCAAACACAAGCAACGAACCACCGCCACCATATATAAGCTCACCCAAAAGCATTTGTCGAATTGTACGTCCTCGAGATACACGTGCTCCAAATAGCGCTATCATCGGCATAAACGCAAGCCACCACGCCCAGTAGAAAATCGTCCAATCTTGCGTAAAAGTACTTTGTCCAAATATTCCAGAACCAAGCATTAATTCACCAAAATTATCAATCATCATACCTATACTATTTAACTCTAGATAGAAAAAATCGCTGATTGAACCAGATAAAAATACTACTATCATCAAAATAAACATAATATATAAATTGATGTCGCTAAGACGTTTTATTCCCTCATCAAGCCCTAAAAATACACTAGTACCAAAAAGTAATGCCCACACAAATAACACAAACAAAGTCAGCATTAAACTTTGTGGAATTCCCGTCATATGAGTTATCATAGCAGTGACCGCTGGCGTACCCATTCCAAGAGAAGTAGACACCCCACCAATCATTCCCAACATAACTAATACATCAATTACAGTACCCCAAAAACCATTAGTTTGGTCGCCAAGTACAGGCTCGCAAGCACCACTAAAACGCAACACATCTACTTTTTTTACATAAATAGTATATGCAACTGCAGCTGAGGCTGGTCCATAAACACCCCATGCAGCAGGTCCTTCGAAAAATTGTCCACACATATGCGCCCAAAGGTAAGCCTCGTCAGACATAGACTCCATTGTTGATGGTGTTGCACTTAAAAGATTAATCGGCTCGATAAAACCCAGTAAAACCACGGCAATCGCCATACCTGCGGCAAATATCATAGCCATCCAACTCCAGTCGGAATATTCTTTCTTCTCACCAGGCGAGCCAAGTAAAATATCCCCATATTTAGAAAAAATAATCCATAATGTAAAAATGAGTAATACCGGAATGGTGATGAGGTAAATCCAACCTAATTCATAGGTTAAAAAGTAAAAAATGCCGTCGATGACAACCTTAGATTGCGTCGGTACTAGCAACATAAAAGCTATAGCGAGCGAAGTCAAGATTAGAGATGGTAAAAAAATACGCATCTCAACAGTTCGTGTTTTTTTCATAATAATACCTCCTATTTTTATTAAACAATTTTATAATATTTTCACTAAATATAAATAATTATAAAACTATATATTGTTATTATAGCACAAAATCCCTTATTTGAAAAGTAAAAAGTTTTCCTTAATTATACACAAATTGTTATATTTCAAACAAAAAGTATTTTTCAAATTTTATTCACCAAATTTTTATACTCAATATAATATTATGATGCTCTTACATAATATTTGAATATAATTTGTCCAAATTTTTATTGCATTTTACTAAATTTTATTATATAATATTATTATCGAAGATTTTTATAAATGAAGGGAGTTTATTATGCAAAATTTTAACTGGAATTTTCCAACTGAACTTATTTACGGCGAAGGCCGAATTAAAGAAATCGGTGCTTTAGCTAAACAATACGGCAAAAAAGCTATGATTGCAACTTACGAAAGAGGTGGATTTTTAGATCCAATCATCGATACTGTTGAAAACTCATTAACAGAGGCTGGCGTTGAATTTTCTACTTTCACTGGCATCGAACCAAACCCAAAATCTCATACAATCGACAAAGCTATCGAACAATTCAAAGCTGACGGTTGTGATTTAGTAATCGCACTTGGTGGTGGTAGTGTTATCGACGGTTCTAAATATATCGCTGCTACTGGTTTTTCTGGCGGTAAAGCTTGGGATTACGTTGTTTTAGGTGACCGTGTTCCTCGTGAATACACTGGCGCTTATCCAATCATTTCTGTTCCAACAATCTCAGCATCAGGTTCTGAATGTAACGCTGGTGGTGTATTAACAAATGCTGAAACTGGAGAAAAAAGTTTCTCTCGTTCACCATATAGATACCCAAAATGTGCTCTTTTAGACCCAGCTTTATTAACATCTGTTCCTGAATCTGTTACTAAAGACTGTTGTTTAGACATTTTCTCTCACTTAATCGAACACTATCTTTCTAGCCAAGGTGAATCTGAATTTGCAGACAGAATGACTGAAGGTATGATCTTAGCTTTAAAAGAAATGTTCGCAAAAGTTCTTGAAGATCCAAAAGATTTATACGTTCGTGGACAACTTGCTCTTTGCTCTATCTTTGGCTGGTCTGGTCTTCAAGGTCTAGGCAGAATGGGTTGTATTCCTATGCACTCAATCGAAATGCCACTTAGCGGTATTTATGATTTACCACACGGCAGAGGTATGATTGTCGTAATGCCTCCATACCTTGAATATATGGCAGATGTTATGCCTGCACGTTGGGCAAAACTTGCTAGACGTTGTTTTGATGTTACTGAACAAGACGATATCGAAGCTGCAAAATTACTTTCTGTTAAAGTTGTTGAATGGTTCAAAGAAACTGGTTCATACTTAACTCTTTCTGACGTTAATATTCCAGCTGACCAATTCGAAAGAATGGCTGATGACGTTGTTAGAATGTTCCCAGGTAGTGCTCCAAACTCAACTCCAGGACCTCGCCCTGTAACTAAAGAAGAAATCATCAAAATCTACGAAATGTGCAAATAAATCACATTTTATAATTTAAAAATAAGCGAATTCGTGTAAAATTTATGCGAATTCGCTTTTATTTTGCCCAATTTCAGCAAATTTCATAAATGATAAAACTATAAGCATAGCTATATTTCAATCATTGTCATTTTAACCAAAAACCCTTGTATTTAAGCCATTTTCGTGCTTTTTTAACCACATATTTATACAATAAAATGTATGTATTTTCCATCGATAATAAGTTACGTTGTGTATTTTATACAAATATATACAATTTATTTTGTTTAAATATTAACTAAATGTTTAACTTTTAATTATTTTTTAGGATTTTTTATGTATAAGTACCTATTTTTTGTATTTTTTCGTTAAATTGCACATAAAATCATAAACTTTAATCTGATAAATTAATAAAACTGCATATTGCATTATTCATTCAAAGGTGATACAATATGTTCATACTAAAAAAGAGATTAAATTTACAGGAGGAACTTTTCGGTGAAAAAATTATTATCAAAAGTTTTAGCACTTACATTGATCGTTGGTATGCTTTCTGGTTGTTCTAGCGAAAGTACAACTACTGAATCTACTACTACTGAATCTACTACAACCGAATCTACTACAACTGAATCTACTGCAACTTCTGCAAGCGACGTAAAAGTTGGCGTAATTCAATATATGGAACACACTGCTCTAGATGCAGCTTGCGATGGTTTTGTTGCAGCACTAGTTGAAGCTGGTATTCCAGAAGAAAATATCGAAATCCAAAATGCACAAGGCGAACAAACAAACTGCGCAACTATCGCTACAAAATTTGTAAACGATCAAGTTGATTTAATTCTAGCAATCGCTACTCCAGCTGCTCAAGCTGCTGCTCAAGCTACTGCTAATATTCCAATTTTAGCTACTGCTGTTACTGATTTTGAAGTTGCTGGCTTAACTTCTGACAACATTTCTGGTACATCTGATATGAACCCTGTTGCAGACCAAATCGCACTTCTTTTAGAAATCACTCCAGATGCTGAAACTGTAGGTGTTATGTACTGCTCAAGCGAAGACAACTCAGTTTTACAAGCTGATTTAGCTATCGCAGAATTAGAAGCTCTAGGCGTTGCTTATGATGTATTCACTGCTGCTGACTCAAACGAAGTTCAACAAGTTGTTCAAAGTGCTGTTGGTAAAGTAGATTCTATCTATATTCCAACTGATAACTTATTCGCAGCAACTATGGCTACTGTAGCTCAAATCGCAGGCCCTGCTGGTATTCCAGTAATCTGTGGCGAAGGTGGTATGGTTGAAGCTGGTGGTCTTGCATCATTCGGTATCGACTATACAAAATTAGGTGCACAAACTGGTGCTCAAGCAGTTTCTATCTTACTTGATGGCGTTTCAATTTCAGACGTTGAAGTTGAATTTAGCCCAGTTGAAGACTTAGAAGCTTTCGTAAATGAAGATATGTTCACTGAATTTGGTCTTGAAATTCCAGCATCTCTTCTATCTTAATTCGTTTTTCTCTATTCTCTATTTATATTCTAAGATAATGAACGCAAGGTTTCCTTCGCTACAGCGAGGAGAGGTCTTGCGACATTGTCTGTTTTAAACAAATCATTATTCACAGGAGGTTTTTATGCTTAGTGGTGTTCTTATGGCAACTCCAGGTGCTGTTTCTCAAGGCTTAATTTGGGGAATTATGGCTCTTGGTGTTTATGTTACGTATAAAATTTTAGACTTGGCAGATTTAACTGTAGACCAAAGTATTTGTACAGGTGCATCTGTAAGTGCTGTTATGATTTTAGCTGGATTTAATCCATATATCACGCTTTTAGCGGCATTTATAGCTGGTATGCTTGCAGGATTAGTTACTGGTTTCTTACATACAAAGGTTAAAATTCCAGCAATTTTGGCAGGTATTTTGGTACAACTAGCACTTTATTCAGTAAATATTCGTATTATGACACGTTCTAACTTATCATTACTAAACCAACCTTCAGTTTTAAGTTTAAGTAATATAAATCACGCACTTATCGTTGGTATCCTTTTTGTAATCGGCATTATTGCTGCTTTATATTGGTTTTTCGGAACAGAACTTGGTTCGGCTGTCCGTGCAACTGGTGACAATGAAAAAATGGTTCGTGCGCTTGGTGTTAGCACAAATAAAATGAAAATGCTAGGTCTTGTAATTTCAAACGGACTTGTTGCCCTTTCTGGTGCATTACTTGCACAATATCAAGGTTATTCTGATATAAATATGGGCCGTGGTGCTATCGTTATCGGTTTAGCAAGCGTTATCATCGGTGATGTTATTTTTGGCTCACGTGGTAACTTTGCATTCAAATTATTCAGCATCGTTTGTGGTTCTGTAATTTATTTCTTCATCATCGCTTTCGCATTACAATGTGGACTTGAAACAACCGATCTAAAACTTGTAAGTGCCACTTTAGTTGCTCTTGCTCTTGCAGTTTCAAACTTCAAACCTGTTTCTAAAAAAGCGAAAAATTCGGTAAAGGAGTAACGCTATGCTTAAAATAACTAATTTGACAAAAACCTTTAATTCAGGTACAATAAATGAGAAGAAAGCTCTTCAAGGCGTAGATTTAGAACTTGCTCCTGGCGATTTCGTAACCGTAATCGGTGGTAATGGTGCAGGTAAATCTACTCTACTTAATATGATTTCTGGTGTTTTTATGTCTGACAGTGGTTCGATTGTCATTAACGGACAAGATGTAACTAAACAACCAGAATATAGACGTGCATCGCTTTTAGGTCGCGTTTTCCAAGACCCAATGATGGGTACTGCTGGCAATATGGGCATCGAGGAAAATCTTGCTATGGCATATCGTCGAGGTAAAACTCGTGGCTTAGGCTGGGGAATTACAAATTCAGAGCGTGAAATCTATAAAAAAGTACTTGCTACACTAGATTTAGGGTTGGAAAACCGTATGACTAGTAAAGTAAACCTACTTTCTGGTGGTCAACGTCAAGCTTTAACGTTACTTATGGCGACTTTACAAAAACCAAATGTGCTACTATTAGATGAGCATACAGCAGCACTTGACCCTAAAACTGCGAAAAAAGTTTTAGATATAACAGAAAAAATCGTTTCTGATAACAATCTGACAACAATTATGATTACGCACAATATGAAAGATGCTATTACTTTCGGCAATCGTCTAATTATGATGCACGAAGGTAGAGTTATTTTCGACATTAAAGGTGAAGAAAAGAAAAATCTTAAAGTAACCGACTTGCTAGAAAAATTCGAAATTGCTACAAGTGGCGAATTTGAAGCAAATGACAGAATGTTACTTAATTAATAAAAATCACCTCTTATTTCCAAAGTAAGAGGTGTTCGTCGTTATTTAAATGACGAAAAAATATAAATAAGAGGTGGGAAAATGAATCATTTCAGCAAAAAATTCGTTAGTATTACCGTTGCAACTTGCTTATTGTTATCGCAATTTTCAATAGCAGTTTTTGCACAAGACCAAGTTTCAGACGGTGACCAAACAACATCAGATTTTGTTGTAACGCAGTACACAAATGAGGCTCTTTCTGGAGTTGGTATGGTTGCAGTAAATCAAAAAATTGAAATTGGCACATACAATAATAACTCTACTCAGTCAACTGGTACAGTTTCTAGTGGTGAACTTTCGAGTTCTATCTCACAAAATGTTATGTCACTTGACGAGCAATCAAACATTATGGGTTATGACAGTCAAGGTGTTGGATTGATTGACCCAAACTCGTTTTTGGCTGACATTCCAGTTGAGTCTTCTGCGGTGAATTTTTCGATTCAAGCTAATCCTCTTCCTTCTCGTGGATATTATATAGAAAACGATACTCAGACTATTTCTGTTTTGAGTAATTCTACTGGTTATACTACCGTCGCTAAAGATTTTACCGTTATTTATTGTGGTGAATATTGCACTGTTTGGACTGTAGCAGGAACTTACGCTATTTCTTATGACAATGCTGTTCTCCTAGCAAAGGAATATGACGATAACTATGATGATATGAATACATATTTCGGAGACCCTCTTACAATAGATATTGACGAAGATGATAAAACTAATCTTTTATGCTATGACATTTTCGATGACGGTAGTTCTACCGGAGCTTATGTAGCAGGATATTTTTATACTGGAGATATCACAAGCGCTGGCATGGATATTTTACATCTCGACACTGCACAAGGTATGAAATCTGGTGTAGAAATCATTTATAGTACTATGGTTCACGAACTACAACACTTAATTAACTTTGGCGTTATTGGTTCTTCCGTATATATGCCAACATTTTTAAATGAAGCTTTTTCTGAGGCAGCTGTTCACTTAATTTATGGCTATAATGATAGTTGTCAATCGCGTGTTAGTAATTTTAATTCCTCTGATGATATAGCAAACGGCGATGTCTCGCTAACTTTATGGAACAGCGACCTTGATAATTACTCTCTAATCTACCTTTTTGGACAATATCTTCGTACGCAATATGCGTCAGGTAGTGATATTTATAAAGACTACTTAACAAAGATTAAAGCTGGATCTTATAACTCTCAATTAAATTATTTCAACGCATTAGTTGAATTGATGGGTTACGAGGACGGTGGACAACTTATCGCTGATTTTTACACTGCGCTTTATGCACAAAACTCTGAAGATGCTTATGGTTTTGATGGTGAATCTTGGGCTGATAATATATCTCCTAAAGTATCAACTGGTACACAAACCTTACTTTCTGGTTCTGCAGTTTATTATGGAGAAGTTGAAGATTTCGAACCATCTGGTGACGATTCTGATATAGAATTTTACGTTTTGAGTGAATATGTTGAACCGGATAACACACCAGATTCTGGCACTGAATCTGATACTGAATCTGATACTGAATCTGGCACTGAATCTGGTACTGAATCTGGTACTGAATCTGGTACTAGCACCGATAGTTCTACTAGTAGCACAGATTCAACTACAACTACCGATACAACTTCAAGCTCTACTAGCAGTTCTTCAAGTTCTGGTGGTGGTGGTGGTGTTTCTGCAGCAGTTGTCACAACAACTACAGAAACTACCGAAAGCGACGTTACTTCATCAAGTTTCAGTACTGAAATCGAAGTTGAAGATGCTGTTGCAAAAGCTGAAATTAATTCAACTGACATACTTGCAGCTATCGAATTTGCAAGTGATGATAGTACAAATATAATTGAAATTTCTCTTGATGCTGATGATGATTTTGCTACTGCTCAAATTTCAATTGACCAAGACTCTATCACTGCTCTTGCAGATGGAGAAGTAGAACTTTCAATCGCTACATCAATAGGTACACTTGTATTTTCTTCTGACGTTTTAGAAACCTTGCAAAATATTGGAGAAGATTTAACTATTGAAGTTAACCTTATCCAAAAAGATACATTAAATGATAGTCAACAAAGCATACTTGGTGAGGCAGAATGCGTTATCTTAGACTTAAATATCATAGCTGATGACCAAAAAGTTTCTGATTTAAACGGAACTGTTACAGTTTCAATTCCATATTCTGGTGATGATACTGATAATTTGGTTGTATGGTATATTGACGATGAAGGTAGTTTAACCGTTTGCGAAGGCGAATATGATACTACTTTAGGAACTTACACCTTCGAAACTGTTCACTTCTCTGGATATGTGCTTTCAAGTTTCCCTTTCAGCGATGTTTCTTCTGATTTTTGGGGCTACGAATCTATAGTCTTTGCATATAATAATCAAATGTTCAACGGTATGAGCGAAAATTCTTTTGCACCAGATGATTTAACAACACGTGCAATGCTAGTTACAGTTTTACATCGTTTAGCTGGCGAAAAAAGTGCTGAAAATTGTGATTTCTCTGATATATCAGGAGATGAATGGTATGCAGACGCTGTTTCTTGGGCATTTGAAAATGGTATAGTTTCTGGATATAACGATGGTACTTTTGGTGCTAATGATCAAATTACACGTGAACAAGCTGCAGTTATTTTAATGAACTACGCAGATTTTGCAGAATATGAACTAGAACAAAGCGATATCGACAACATTTTCTCTGATGAACAAAACATAAGTGATTGGGCACAAGTAGCAGTTGAAACTGCTCAAAAAGCTGGTATCATTAATGGCAAGTCAGATAATTTATTCGACCCACAAGGTTCAGCAACTCGTGCTGAAATTTGCACAATGCTTAAAAATTTAATTGCTTAAAGATTTATCTTAACAGATTTTATTAAAAAGTCCCAACTATACTTAACAAGACCTGGTTCAAACCCTGTTATCTACAATTAGTACATTAAAAATAAGAGTAAAATTTACACCTCGACACAAAATACTAAGTGTCGAGGTGTTTTTTAATTACTCATATGTTTTGCTAAAAATGTTGCGGATGCGTTTAGAAGTTTAATATCTGACATATCACATTCAAGCTCTAAATCTTCGCTTAAAATTGCAATCGCACCCGTTATATCTCCTTCATTTATAATAGGCGACATAGCTTTCACAATGCAGTTTTTGCAATTTTCACTAATTGTCAACTGTGCCTCACCTTTTTTATGTTGATAAGTTGCACGTTCGATCATTATTTTTTCAATAAACACCGAAAGTCGCTCATCTTGAGCACAATTTTTAAGCGAACCATAGCAAGCCACAACACTGTCTTTATCACAAATCGCACAAGTGTGACCTGAAGTTTTCGCCACAGTTTCGCAAAGTTCGTGCGAAATCGATGACAACTCCCCAATCGGCGAATATTTTTTAAAAATAACTTCACCTTCTTTACTCGTGAATATTTCTAACGGGTCGCCTTCACGAATACGCATAGTTCTCCTAATCTCTTTTGGTATAACAACACGACCTAGGTCGTCGATACGTCTAACAATTCCTGTTGCTTTCATATAAATCCTCCAATATATTTTACTATATTGTTATTATTTACATAGTTTTTGGATTTATTCTTATTTTTGGGTTTTATATTTTGTTTATCAATTTATATTCTGTATATTTATCAAATAATAGAATTTCTCACTCGTCGTTGACGTTGCTAGCGTTGACGGTTACTTGCCACTGTTTAGAAAAACTGAAATCCGTGAGAAAATTCTCACGGATTTCAAAATTTTATTTATTACATATCCATAAATCGGTTGAATATTACTGCCATTTGGTCTCTTGTAGTGTATCCAGAAGGTTCGATACTTTCGGCTGAAACACCATTTACAATTTCTTCTCCAATTGCCCAACTCATTGCTTCACCTGCATAGTCTGCAACCTCTTGACCATCGTAAAACGCAGTTAAATCGCCATTTGTTTCAACATTCATCGCCAAATAATTAGCATATCTATATATCATAGTAACTAAATCTTGACGACTTACTGCTTCTGATAAACCAAATTCCGTATCGCTATGTCCTGTGATTATACCACAAGATACAGCCCAAGAAACCGCATCGCTATACCACATATCATCTGCAACATCCACGAAATCATTTGTACTATTTATTTCTGTTTCACCAATAATATTTGTGTTATAACGATATAAAATAGTAACCGCCATTTCACGTGTAACAATTTCTTCTGGAGCAAAAGATTCATCTGTTACACCGTTCATTAAGCCTAAGTAAATCATATTTTTTGCACTATCTATCCACCAACTACCTTCAACTAAATCGGTAAATCCATAGCCAACCAGTGATTGACTAATAACAACTCCAGCAAACGGATCAGCGATATAGGCTGTGCCATTTAATATCACTACATCGGTTGGAGCCGTTGGCCATATTCCGTCGCCATCTTCTGCTGAGAAAATTGTACTTACAGTATTATTAGCAATTTTTCTAACAGCTGCATTGCCTGTGTCAGCTACATAAATACCAGAATAATCCACGAAAATACCTTGAGGATTACAAAATTCAGCTACCGAAATGTCACCATCGATATATCCACCTAACCATTCATCTTCATCTAATTCGCTATTTCCAGATAACAAAGCAACTTCACCACTTTGTACAGTGTATATTTCGTGAGTTCCCATATCCGTTACGTAAAGAACATCTTCATAGAAATATAAACCACAAGGTGCGTTAAGTCCTGTAACATAGTTTGCAACTACACCAGACGAACTAACTGTTTTAATGCTACCATTACCACTGTCAGCTACATAAAGCACACCATTATCATCAACAGCAAGACCTTTTGGTAAATAAAATCGTGCATTTTCTACTGTTCCAGTTTGGTTTCCTGCCTCATTTGTACCTGCAATAGTAGTTACTTCACCATTTTTCACAAAACGCAAACAATGATTACCTGTATCAGAGATAACATATCCGTCATTCCAGAAAATCATATCGCTTGGTTTGTTGAAAAGACTGTTTTGTGCAGTTGAATCATAATAATTACCAGATGGAATACCATAGTAATCTCCAGGTAATGTATATCCTGCAATGATTTCCGAGCTATCGTCAGTAATTTTTACGATATTATTATTTTTTTCATCAACTACATAAATTGTGCCATCTTGGTCTACAGAAATTGCGCTAGGACCCAATAATTCTGCATCTACTGCAGTCAATTCTGCTCCATAAACACTTGTAAAGCTACAAGTCATTGTTGCAACACACAAAGAACTCACTAGGATTTTTTTCATTTTACTATTCATAATATAAATATCTGTAATTACTTACAGTCCTCCTTTTATACTGATTATATCAACTCATCTAATATAAGTACTTCAAACTCACTTTTACCTTTTAACTTAACGCTATATCCCAAAGAGGTGGTTTTTGCTCTATCTCCTAAAGCATCTGCAACAATTCTGCTGATATATACAGTTCCTGCTGGTGCATTAGCCTCAAGTCTTGCAGATGTATTTACAGTATCTCCAATAGCTGTATAGTCCATTATATTTACAGCACCGATATTCCCAACAACTGCAGGTCCATAATGAACGCCAACTCCAAAGGAAATTTCACTACCATATTTTTCCGTTAATCTAGCACCAACAATTCTTCCTCTTTCAACCATTTCCATCGCTGCTTTGCACGCTTTATATTCTGGTTCTTCACACTCAAGAGGTGCTCCCCAAAATGCCATTGTACAGTCACCAACGAATTTATCTAGCGTGCCTCCGTGATTTTTAATACACTGACTAGTAAGCGTTAGATACTCGTTCAACATATTAACGACTTCTCTAGGCGTCATACGCTCTGACATAGTAGTAAATCCTCGAATATCAACGAAAAGTACAGCTATATCCATATTTTTACCACCCAAGTTTAACGCATCTTCGCCTGATTCCATTAATTCTTTTATGATAGATGGGTCAACATAATGTTGGAAAGTATTTAAAACTTTTTTCTTTTCTATTCGCTCTAATATGTAATGTTCAACAATATTAGCAACAAATGCTAAAATTACAGCTATAAAGAAAATAAGTGGTCTTATTACCCAGCCAACATTATACAAGTATATTGAACCAAAGAAAATCCCAAGTACTGCTAAAATTGAAACAAATATAGACCCTCTAATGCTTACTTTATTCAATAATATCAACATTCCCGCTGCTATTATAAATATAATTACATAATGCACAAAGTTTGAAATCTCAATTTTATTTGCACCACGAATCATAGCATCTACAACATTACCGATGTACTCTATTCCGTACATATTCGCAGCTCTATCAGATGAAGTTAAGAAATTATCCAACATACCAGGCTCATATGGTCCAATTAATACAACTGAACCTTTAAGCTGTTCTGGGTCATAATCTCCATATATAATGTCAGCGACAGAGTATGCATACATATCTTCTGGCTTACCACCAAAATCTACCCACCAAAAACCATCATCACTGATTGTAGGCATAAAATCTGCCTCTAAATTCCAGTAATCACAATATAATTCATATAGTTTGTATGGCATAGAAAGTATTGTTTCATCTTCTGTTTCTATACTCCAAAGGTGATGCCTCAAAACTCCATCAATATCGTACATAGCATTTGTATGTCCGATTTCTGCATTTTCGCGAAGGTCAGTAAATGGGTAATTTACCGATGCTACATAATATTGATCCATATAAACGTCTTCGTCTTCGTCCATTACCATTTGGGTGGTAAATTCTACCGACGTCGCAAATACTATATTATCAGTTTGAGATGCAGATTCTACAAGATATTCATCAATTTCAGGGTCACTTTCTCCTGCATAGATAACGTCAACACCTATAGCTGCTGGCATATTTTCCTCGTCGCTAGTGATAGCATATAGCACATCTGCCATAACATCTCTACTCCAAGGCCATGTTCCAAACTCACTCAAAGCATAGTTATCTATACCTATAATAAGGATTTTATCACTGTATTTACCACCTGTTTGATACATACTATCGGCCAAACGATAATCCAAGTCGCGAAGAACTGATGTCATAGCAATTAATACGGAAAACACACCTAATAATATAGCAGAGATTATAGTTCGATATTTCATTTTATGATTGCTCAAATATGCACATCTCCCATCATTACTAATTCAATGCTAATCAATAGCTACCCAATATAAGCTCATATCTGCATCAACAACCACCGTTTCATCAGTTACAGCTACATCATCATAGGTCCAACAGCCACCACTCAATGTATCAACATCAACTGGAATAAGTGATGGTAAAGCTACTACATCGCCGACAGTTTGTTCACTAGTATAGAAAATATATAAACCTGCATCATAATAATATGTAAGCGTTACGGTTTTAGTTTCTACAGTATCGTCATCATCGTCATCGTCATCAGAACTACTTACGATAACAGTTGTATCATCTGACGTTTCTTCTGTACTAATTATTTCTTCTACAGTTTCGCTTACTTGAGTATCTACTTCTTCCATTGCAGTTATAGTTTCTTCTTCTTTTTGAGCAAGTAAAGTTTCTGCAATTTCAAGAACTTCTGTCAAATCGCTTTCTTCTTGTGCGATTTCAATACGTTCTCTCAAAGTATCATCTTTCGCTACTTCAATAGCTACGAATGGATTTTCTTCCAATCCTTCTTCTGCTTTTGCCGAAATAATTGTAGTTTCAGTTTCTACGCCTGCTGTTCCTGCATCTTCTTGTGAAACTATGATTTTTTCACCAGCAGTAATATAGCTTACAGTGTTAGGGTGTTCATCGGTTTGACCTTTACTGATAACTTCTAAGCTACCTTCGAATAAGATAATACTACTATTTTGAATTTGTTTATTCGTATCCGTAGATTTAACATAATTTGCTGACGCTACACCAATTGTTCCTCTAACACCAGTATTCATATTTGATGTACGAATAGTAAGAGTTTCGTTGCTTTCAAGTGGTTTTTGTACATCAAAGAATACATTTCCACTTTCTATCATAATTTCTAAATCATTACCACTTTTTTTCAGAGTGATTTTTGTGTTATAGTCTAATTTTAATATTTTATCGTTATCAAGACTAAGCCAAGCATATCCCGCTTCGGTTGACACTTCGTAACCATTATACAATCTACCACCATCACGAACGGTGATTTCTCGTCCTGTAGCATTTTTAACAGTTACAGTTCCCTCAGTCATTTCTAAACGAAAGGCTGTTGCTGTTGTAGTTGCTGCTAAAACTGGCGTACATAAACCAGTAAAAAGAAACAGACAAGCTAAAATACAGCTTAAGAATTTTTTCATATCTAATTATCCTCCATAAGTAAATGTGTAATCGCCATCATCTGGTACATAGAATAATGCAGCACCTTCACCGTAATACATACCGTCATCAGCACCTAATTTCCAAGCACCTTCTGGGAAATTATATAGCGTACCACTTTCCATATATATAGTTAATTCGCTAGTGGTTTCATCTAATATTTGTGTAAGGCTTGAGGTTAGTGTTATAAATTGAGTAAGCGTTTTGGTTGTATCACTTTCGCCTTCAAAACTTACTATTGTAAAGGTTATTTCATACATACCTGTACTTGTAAATTCAGGCCACAAAATTTCCTCTGTCAAATCTTCATCACTATAATAAGTTATACCATCTATTGGGTAGCTTATATAATCAATACTTGGAAGATCATCTTGTAATGTCCATTCACCATCTACTGTTTTGTAGTACAAAATTTCATAACTAACTTGGTCTGTTGTATACGCATAACCATCACTAAATTGGTCTATGGTTAGATTTTCAACATATGGAACTGCATATTTACCTAATACTCGTTCGTCTACTAAAGTATAGTCTGCTGTATAGATACCAACTGAAAGTTCTGACTCTTCATCTATAATATAATTTGTGATATTTACTGCAAAACTAGCACTTCTGCTAGAACTATATCCTGTAGCATTTAGCGTAATAGTAAAGTTATATTCGCCTTCCATATCCCCAGTTGGGTTTTCAAGAGAAAAATATGTTACTGTATCTTCTCCGATTGAGCTTGTTATGTAGTCTGAATAAGCCAACATAAACTCATTACTCGCATCGTCATCATATTCAAGCGTGATAGTGAAATCACTATATGTAAAGCCGTCTGCGACATCACTATTTATACCAGAAATCAATTTTTCTGCTAAATGCGTGCTACCTACTCCATTAATAGTAGAAATTTCAACATCATCTAGTTCAAAATCTTCTATGCTAGGGCTAATTTCAAATTCTACAGTTCTATCGCTCAAATCATAATCTTCAAACAAACCAGATTGTTCAGCTAATGTGAAATCTACTATCGCTCTATAAAAACCAACTTTAGTAGGTGCAGTAACAACGTCTACATTATTATCATAACCATCTGCGAAATAATAATAAGTTATAGTGTAGTAATCCAAATCCATTCCATCTACGGTTACATTTTCTAGGCTATCAATTTCATCATAAAAACAACTTTCAGCTGTAACGATAATTTCATCAGTGCCATCAATTTCTAATTCTACAATTTGGAAAAATGCATATTCTTCACTATACTCATAGCCACCAGTATATGAAGCCGAAGGATACTCTACTGAATACATATAATATTCACCTACTTCGGTAGGTATCGCAGATAATTCAGTATCGTAGTCAACACAATCCTCGTCAGCATTATAAACACCTAAGTAATAACGTTCTTGTACATACTCATCATATTCACTATCACCATCATATTCGTAGTATAGATCTATGTTTGAACCTTCGTAGAAAACCCAAGGGACATCATAAGAAGTACCGTCACCACTTACAAAACCACTTACAAAACCATTTGCACCAAGAGTTACGCTAAAATCTGTAGGCGTTGATGTATTAATTTCCACATCTCCTATTACAAAATAAGCCATTGCTGTTTCGTAGTAATATGTAATTGGATCAGTTGCATCATCTATAGTATATACTGGGTATGTAACTTCATAATAGTAGTAGCCGTCTGCACTTGGTTCAAAATCAGAATATTGTTCTTCATAAGCACTGCCATCTGCACTATAACTATAACTTTGTGTGACAACATCAAGATAGTCATTATCTGTATATGTATATGTCATTTTCGGTGTAACACCTGATTCATAAACATATGGGTCTGTCTCAAGACCAGTACCCTCTGTTGAATCCGAAGTAATTGTAATGCCTAAATCAGTTGCTGTTACTATGTCGAAATATGCGTATTCGTAGTCGTATACGGTTTCATCCTCTACAATTTCATCTGTACTATCATCAATCGAAATCGAAGTAGGATACTCTACTACATAATAATATGAACCTGTGTCAATCGGTTCAGAATCAAGTTCAGCATCATCAGCTAAATATGTCCCAGTTTTTAAATAAAAAGGCGTTATGTAGTCTTCTAAATAAAAATTTTCTAGTGTAGAACCAAACATATGTTCGTATGCATAAGTAAACTCAGCTACAGTCTCACTATAAAAAATAATATATGGGTCCTCTTCTGTTCCTGTACCGCTATACACTTCATTATTATTTTTTATTGTAATTTCTGCACCTGTATCATACTTTACTTCCAGTGCAAAAACCGTGCCGACCATACCTATGGACATCGCAAGAGCCAAGGTTAATCCTAGCAACCTTGTTTTGAGTTTTCTTCTGAATTTAATTTTCATAAAAGTTCCTCCATATTTATTATTTACTATACGTTTTTTATAATTTTGAAATATCAATATTACTTTTATTTTAACATTTTTTTGATTGTTTGTATATATATTTTTCATAATTTTTTTATAGTTTTTTATATAATAAATTTATTAAAATAAACTAAACTCTCAATTAAATAACTCGTCAACAAAATGCATAATTGTTACATTTTTATGCATTTTTTCAGCATAAACACATTGTGAAATTAACATCAAAATCAATAATTTTATCTGTAAATGAATTATTTAATTTTGTGAATTCTGCAATAAAATTTGTATCAACTATCCATTTTATTTATTTTTTAGTTATTTTTACCAATTTTTTATACAATTTACATTCCGTAATTTAAAAAGTGAATAAAATGTGAATATTTTTCGAAAATTACCTTGCATTTTATAATAAACAGTGGTATAATTAAATCCATATTGTAAAACGTAAATTTTAAAACGGAGGAGAAACACAATGAAGAAAAAAATCCTTAGCACACTTCTAGCTCTTGCTATGATTGTTGGTATGATTCCAACAGTTGCATTTGCTGAAGCATCACCTACAAACAAAGACTTAGTATCTATGTATACTAATGCCGCTGATACTTTTGTTATCACATTTGATGCAAATTACGGTACTTCTGATATCACTAGCGCATATGTAACTGAATATGAAGTATCAGGTGATACTTTAGCTTATTCTTTAGCTAGTTCTGTTGCTTACACAAACGCAGATGATACTCTAGTTTACGAAGGTATCGATGCACTTCCAACACCAGTTCGTTCTGGTTACACTTTTAACGGTTGGTATTACGATGTTTACACTGTAAGTGCTGACACAGTAGCTTACAAAGTTGATTTCGACACTACTGTATTCGAAGCTGACACTACTGTAACTGCTAGCTGGACTAGAAATTCAAGTAGTTCATCAAGCTCATCTGGTTCAACAACTACAACAACTACAACTACAGATGATACTACTTCATCAGTATTTAGCGATGTTGATAGTTCATCATACTACTATGATGCTATAGCTTGGGCTGTTGAAAATGGTATTACTTTCGGCGTTTCAGACACTGAATTTGGCGTAGGTCAAACTGGTGCTCGTGAACAAGTTATGACATTCTTATGGAGACTTGCTGGCGAACCTGATAGCGAATCTGAAAATGTATTCTCAGATTTAGATTCTGAATCTTACTACTACACAGCTATCCTTTGGGCTATCGAAAACGGTATCACAAATGGTATGTCTGATGATTCATTCGGTACTGGTTCAGATTGTACTCGTTCTCAAATAGTAACTTTCTTATGGAGATACGCTGGTTGTCCAGATGCTGATACTGATTCTTTCGCTGACGTTGATGCTGATTCTTACTACGCTTCAGCTGTTGCTTGGGCAGTAGAAAACGCTATTACAAACGGAACTGGTGATGATACTTTCGCTCCAGAAGAAAATTGTACTCGCGAACAAATCGTAACTTTCTTATATCGTTACGCTACAATGTAATTTAAATTACAAATTTAAACCGACGGATTTATAGTTGGCTGTTCATAAAGAAACTTTGTGACCTACCCTAATAATCGGTTTTATCAGACGGATAGTTATTATGCTATCCGTCTTTTCATACCCTTGCAACCTCTTTAGGTTGTAATTCTTGCGTTTTTTCTTTTTCATTGGTTTCTTTAACATAGTCTGCAAGGTATCCGATGTCACGATAGTAGATTTCAATCTTTTGATTTGCTGTTCGTGAATATCTAACTGCCTTGTCATGAACAATAATCTTATCTACAAAAGCTCTTAGTATTTCAGGTGTTAGAACAGATAGGTCAGTATATTTCTTAGCTCGCTCAATGAATTTATCAGAATTTACAAGTGAGTTTTTCATCTTTTCCAAATCATTTTCTAGTTTAGGGATAGTGATTTGGATTTCTTTTTGTTCGGCTAAATATTCATCACTAAGTTTTCTATACATTTCAGCTGGTAATTGCCCAATCACATGATTTTCAAACAGTTTTTTGAATAAACTATGGGTGTAGGAAAGCTCGTGGGTTACCACGTGGCTACCCACCTATAAAAAAACGCTCCCAACTATAAAAAGTTAGGAGCGTTAATTATTGCCTTTTTGCTTAGTGTCTATTGATTTATACTTAGTACGAAATTTAGTCTACAGAAACCCAAATTTCACCGTCTTCATCTTCTTCATATGTATGATCTACTGATGCTTCGAGGATGTCACCGTAGCCCCAGTGTGATGTTGTTACGTCTGAGAAAATGTTAACGTCGTTTTCTTCAATGTATTCAGCGTCATAAACACGACCCATAATACGGTTGATTATTGTAACTGATTCTGCTCTTGTGATTTCTTGGTCTGGTCTGAATGTTCCGTCAGAATAACCATTAATCCATCCGTTTGCTACTGCAGTTGAGATGTAATCTGTTGCCCAAGTTGAGTTTGAATCTGCGATATCATTAAACGCGTTATCATAACCTGTTTCGATGTCAACACCTGCAAATCTAACTGCTATTGTTA
>JAWXUP010000101.1:0-7433 GCA_044426345.1 Clostridia bacterium
ATTAAAAACGCTGCGAAGATACCAAGTTGAGCTGCTGCACCTAGTAAAAGTGATGATGGACGCGCGATAAGTGGACCGAAGTCTGTCATTGCGCCGATACCTAAGAAAATAATAGATGGATAGATAGCTTTTTCAATACCAAAATAGAAGTAGTAGAAAAGTCCACCTTCGTCTAAAATCCCTGTGTATGGGAAGTTTGACATTAAAATACCAAATGCAATTGTTACCAAAAGAAGTGGTTCGTATTTTTTAACGATGCCCATATATAAAAGTAGGCACGAAATTGCAATCATTATAAGATATCTTGGGTCGTGAATTAAACCCGCGAAACCAGAGGCTTCTAAGATACTTTTAAGTATGCCGAAAAATGAAAATTCCATTGTCGTTATACCTCCCTTAAGCTATTGTACAAAGAACTGAACCTGTGTCCACTGTAGCGCCCTTTGTTGTTGTAACTGAAGTAATTGTACCGTCTTTTGGAGCTGAAATTTCGTTTTCCATTTTCATCGCTTCAAGGATAAATAAAACGTCGCCAGCTTTAACAGCTTGACCATTAGTAACGTTTACTGAAACGATTGCGCCTGGCATTGGAGCTGCAACTGGGTCGCCTGCGCCTGCTGGTGCTGCTGCTACTGGAGCCGCTGCCGCCGTTGGAGCTGCTACTGGAACTGCTGCCACTGGAGCTTGTGCTTGACCAAGATATACAGCTTGCGCCTGTCCTTTTTCAACTTCTACTTCGTATTCTTTACCATTTAATGTAACTATATATTTCATTTCTTCTTTCCCCTTATAATGCACGAATTTTTTTGAACACTAATTCTGATAAATCAATACCAGTTTCGTCGCTCACGATTGCCATAATACAAGCCGCTGTTTTTTCGTCAACATCAATTAATAATGTTTCGCCACCGTAAGTTGCGTTTGGATCTTTAGCTGGTGCAACTGGTGCAGATGCTACTGGAGCTGGCGCCGCTGGAGCTTTTTTACCTTCAAGAGTCATTACAACTTTTGAGATAACCATAATGATAATCGATAAACAACCAAGCATAATCGTAACGGTTAAAATACCTGAAACCGCGATTAAAATTGCCTCAAACGCAGATAGAGATTCAATACCCATAACTATTTAACCTCCCTGATTGTGTAAGTAACTTTAAGCGCTTTTTTAAGTTCTCTTTGTTCAAAATAAGAAAGTGCTTGTGTTGGGAACGCGATGTAAGATAATACGTCTTCTTCACTTTCAGCTTGCTCGCCAAGTTCAGCTTTTGCAGTGTCAAATTCTGGTGCAATTGTATCAGCCATACGACCAGTCATAGGTTTTTCTTCGCCTAAAACTTTTTCGATTAAATCAGCTGAAATAGCACCTGGAGCGATACCGTATTCGCCTTTTATGTAAGCTTTAATTTCTTTACCAATACTTTTGTATCTTTCGCCTAAAAGAACATTAGTTACAGCTTGTATACCTACCATTTGAGAAAGTGGAGTTACAAGTGGTGGATAACCCATATCTTCACGAACTTTTGGAGTTTCTAAAAGAACATCGTCAAGTTTATCAAGAGCATTTTGAGCTTTAAGTTGAGCTACAAGATTTGACAGCATACCACCAGGAATTTGGTAAGTTAAGCAGTCTGATTTTGGTCCTAAAACGTATGGATCAAGAGTGCCATCAGCCATAAATTTAGCTTTAACTGGTAAGAAGAAATCATTTACTTCTTTTAAGATAGCCTCGTCGATATCAGTTTCAAAGCCCATTTGTTTCAATGTGTAAACCATAGTTTCCATTGGAGGTTGAGCTGTACCACCAGCAAAAGCAGAAGTTGCACAGTCGATAATATCAGCGCCAGCTTCAGCAGCTTTTAGGTAAGTCATTGCACCTAAACCAGTTGTATCATGAGTATGAACAGAAACTGGGATTTTAATGCTAGATTTCAAAGCTTTTACTAAATCATAAGCCTCTTGAGGACTCATAATACCAGCCATATCTTTAACACAAACCGAATGACAACCCATATCTTCGATTTCTTTACCAAGTTTTACATATAAATCTAAGTTATGTATAGGACTTTTTGTGTAACAAATAGTACCTTGAGCGTGTCCACCTGCTTTAATACAAGCTTTTACGGCAGTTTCTATATTTCTAAAATCGTTTAACGCATCAAAAATTCTGATAATATCAATACCATTTTCAACAGCTTTAGTTACAAAACGAGTAACCGTATCGTCTGAATAGTGTTTATATCCTAAAATATTTTGTCCACGAAGTAACATTTGAAGTTTTGTATTTGGCATAGCAGCTTTTATTTTGCGAAGTCTTTCCCAAGGGTCTTCAGAAAGGTATCTAAGACACGAGTCGAAAGTAGCACCGCCCCAACATTCAATTGAATGGTAGCCTGCTTTATCCATAGTTTTTAAGATTGGTTCGAAGTCTTCAAAAGGAAGTCTTGTAGCCATTAGTGACTGATTTGCATCACGAAGGACTGTTTCTGTTAAGTTGATTTTCACTTTTCTCATCCTCTACTTTTAAAATTATAAGTGTAAGTTTTTACCGTTATGAAAATTATAACACTTCTCTACGACTTTTTCAATGAATTTGTTAAATTTTCCACTAAATTTACTATACTTTATCTCTATAAATAGTATGCATAAAAACTATATTTTTCGTTAATATTTTGTTAAAAAATGCTTTTTGCATTAATATTTAGTTTTTCTTTCAAATATGCAAATTCAAGTATATTATAAGCAAGAATATTGCAATTTTGCTTTTTATATCTTGCATAAATTTATATAAAATATTTTATACATTACACGTATATTTTGCTTAAATTAGCTTAATTCACCAAAAAATACCATGAATATAATATTTTTTTCAACTTAAATAACAATTTTTAGCTAAAACTTTACTTTTCAACACCCAAAGTAAATAAATGTATTTTTTACGCCTTTTTGTGTATATTTACAAATTTAACTATGATTTTTTAGTCATTTTACTTAATTTAATGTTACTTTTAAGTTAAAACAGTATGCATATATGGAATACTTTTTCATTGTCACCCTTTTTAAAAATTTTAGTTGACAATATTATTTTGCTATGTTAATATGAAAAAAAGAGGTGAATTTATGAGCGTAAAACAAGATGTACTAAAAATTTTAATAAATACGCAAAACGACTATATTTCTGGTGAAAATTTAGCGCAAACTTTAAACGTTAGCCGAAATTCCATCTGGAAAGCTATAAAGTCGCTACAAAACGATGGTTATGATATAAATGCCGTCACAAACAAAGGGTATTGCCTACTATCTTCGAGTGATGTTTTGTCCAAAAACGGTATCGAAAAATATCTTTCAAACGGAGATTTTTTTGATTTAGAGGTCTTTGATGAAGTGACTTCGACAAACACATTGCTAAAAGAACAAGGTAATCTAGGCGAGCGTGAAGGAAAAGTTATCGTGTCGGCGTGTCAAACTAATGGTCGAGGTAGGCTTGGCAGAAATTTTCATTCACCATCAGATACAGGTGTGTATTTCAGCCTACTTTTACGTCCAAAAATTCCAGCAGAGCAGTCAATTTTCCTAACTACGATGACCAGCATCGCCGTCGCAAACGCAATTTCTTCCGTAACTGGCGAGCAATCTCAAATAAAGTGGGTTAATGATATTTTCGTACGTGACAAAAAAGTCTGTGGTATTTTATGCGAGGCGAATTTCACAATGGAAAATTTCAGTCTTGATTACGTGACTTTAGGTATCGGCATTAATGTTTACGAACCAAAAGAAGGTTTTCCATCGGAAATTCAAGATATAGCTGGTTCTATCCTAAAAAATCACGTTGATGATGTGAGAAATAAGCTTGTAGCTCACGTTTTGGATAATTTTTTACAGCTATATCGTGATTTTGACACAGAAAAAATAGCCGAGCAATATAAATCGCTAAGCTACGTACTTGGCAAAGAAATTTACGTCATCAAGAATGGAAATCACACTAAAGCTACTGCGATTGATTTGGATAATGCGTGTGGTTTGGTGGTAAAATATGAAAACGGAGTGGTAGAAACGCTAAATTCAGGCGAAATCAGCACTAAAATCATCAGTTTATAGGAAAAACAGGAGTACTTATTATGAAAACAAAAGATATGGTATACATCGCAATTTTTTCAGCACTTATGGCAATTTGTTCGTGGTTGACTATCACGCTACCTATCGCAGCAGTTCCTTTCACACTGCAAACATTCGCAGTATTTTTAGCATTACTTGTTTTAGGAGGAAAACGTGGCACTATCGCAATTTTGGTATATATCGGCATAGGAATGGTAGGATTGCCAGTTTTTGCGAACTTTAAGGGTGGTTTAGCAACACTTTTTTCATCTACAGGTGGATATATTTTCGGCTTTATCGCACAAGGTGTTATCTATATTGTAATGTGTAAAGTTTTCGGCGAAAAAACACCAGTGAAAATTATAGCGTTAATTTTAGGACTTTTTGCGTGTTATGCTTTCGGAACGGCGTGGTTTGTACAAATTTATACAAAAAATAGTGGTGAAATTGGCTATGTAACAGCACTTTCTTGGTGCGTTATACCTTATATAGTACCAGATTTACTAAAAATGGCTCTAGCTATTACTATTTCAAAACGTCTTGAGAAGAATATTTCCTTTTCAAATACTTAATATTATGATACAATAGAGAGTAATTATACAAGTTACTCTCAGCTTGTCGAAAAACTCATATTCAAAATATACTTTTTGAATATACAAATTTTTTATTTTGTGCCTTTGCAACTTACAACTAGTGCTATCTTTTTTCTCGGCAGTCGCTCGCCGCGTGGCTGATACTTTTGTGCGTACAAAAGTATCCAAAAGACGAAATCTTTTTATAAAAGATTTATCAAAACTAGTCTAGTTTTACCGCTGCGTAAATAATTTTTCTCTGAAAAATTTTTACTTTGCTAGTGCGTGCATTCAAATTTTATTTTAAGGTTAAGGTAAGTTTTGCTTTTGTGCAATATTTTTTAACTTGCCACTTTTTCGACAGTCTGAAAGTTACTATGCAAGTCGCTCTTTTGCATTTTATTGCTTGCAAAAATATTAAAATAATTGAGGTGGATATTTATGAAAGTAATTTTTCTAGATGCAGACGGTGTTATAAACTATGCCACTAGTGGTCCTTTCGACCCTACTTGTTTGGAAAACTTGAGCAAAATTACAAAAGCTACTGGTGCAAAAATTGTGCTAATTTCATCTTGGCGAATGGCTTACAACGAAAACGGTACGGTACGCCACAAATGGGCGGCACATTTTGAGCATAACTTACAGCTTTTCGGAATGGAATTATACGCTCTTGCACCTTATCTCAATGACCGTCGCTCAGCAGAAGTTGATAAATATTTAAAGGAAAACGATGTGTCGCACTACGTAATAATAGATGACAGTGATTACAATTATTCGCAAAAACACCCTAAAAATTGGGTTCAACCAGACGCTATGCACAGTGGTCTAACGGAAGAGCTCGCTGAAAAATGCATTAATATTTTAACGTAATTGTGTAATTTATTGCTCATATTTTAGGGATTGATTGACTTTTGTATGCATACAATATTCCCCTACATATCAGTGATATATTTAGCACAATTTTCGTCATTTGCACTAATTGACTTTAGTATAATAATGTGGTATCATATGTATACAACTTAATGTTAAATAATGTATTTAATGGATAAAATATCAGGTTTTACTTGTTATTTTATCCTTTTTTTAGGAGGAATTATGAGCCGAAACCTAAACCTTACCGAAGGTAGTGTATTAAAAAAATTAGTACAATTTATGTTTCCAATTTTACTATCAATACTTTTGCAAGCTGCTTATGGTACAGTCGATTTGCTAATCGTTGGTCAATTTGCAAGCGTTGGTGACTTATCTGGCGTAACTGTTGGTAGTCAAATTATGCTTGCTATCACAAACTTTTGCACTGGTTTATCAATGGGTACTACGATTTTAGTAGCACGATACATCGGAGCTAAACAGCCCGAACGAGCATCAAAAACTATCGGAGTCAGCCTTTTGATGTTCTCGTCTTTAGCACTTGTTATAACGGTTTTCATCTTAATTTTCAACCACCCTATCGTTACGATTATGCAAACTCCAACCGAATCTTTTGCGCAAACAAAATCTTATCTTATCGTTTCTGGTTTAGGTACTATTTTCATTGTGTTTTATAACTTAATCGGCAGTATTTTCCGTGGAATTGGCGACTCGAAAACTCCACTTACAACGGTTGCTATTGCGTGTGTTATAAATATCGTTTTGGACTTACTGTTCGTTATGGTTTTCAAATTAGGTTCTACAGGTGCCGCTATGGCAACGGTTATCGCACAAGCTACAAGTGTTATTTTATCCGTTTTAATCATCAGAAAACGCAAACTTCCTTTCGATTTCCACAAAAAATATATTCTTTTTGATAAATTATACATAAAAAATATATTAAGACTCGGTATTCCAGTTGCTATGCAATCTGCGTTGGTTACTTTTTCGTTTTTATGGATTACTGCAATTATCAACAAATTCGGCGTTTCACAATCAGCAGCTGTTGGTATCTGCGTAAAAATTGCTTCGGTAATAATGGTTGTTCCTCAGGCTTTTTCGCAAGCGTTGTCAGCTTTTACTGCACAAAATCTTGGTGCGAATCAAGTCCACCGTGCAAAACAAGGCCTATTCTACAGTATAACTTTATCGCTGGCTTTTGGTCTCACAACTTTCTATCTTGCAACTTTCCACGGAACAATATTCACAAGATTTTTCACAAACGATGCTTTAATCACAGAATATGCGTTGCAATATTTAAAATCTTACGCTATCGACTGTATTTTAGTAGCAATTATGTTCTCATTTGCTGGGTTCTTCAGTGGTTGTGGAAATACAACATTCGTAATGATAAAATCTATTGTTGGTGCAATTTTAATTCGTATTCCGTTATCTTACTTATTTAGTTCGTTAGCTAACGCATCGTTATTTATGATAGGACTCGCAACTCCATCATCGACTTTCGTTGAAATCATTTTTTGTGTGATTTTCTATTGGAAAACAAAAAAAGACAAAGATTTATCCTTAAAAATTTAAAAATTACAAAAAACCGTCCTTATCACAACAAATAAGGACGGTTTAACTATCAAAAAGAGGCAAGCTAAAAAAATATTACCAAAAACATAACTCACCTTAACCTTAGAACAAAATTATCAAAGCACACGCTAGCGAAGTAAAAATTTTTCAGAGAAAAATTATTTACGCAGTGGTAAATTTAGGTTAGTTTTGATAAATCTTTTATAAAAAGATTTCGTCTTTTGGATACTTTGGGACGTCCCAAAGTATCAGCCACGCGGCGAGCGACTGCCGAGAAAAAAGATAGCAGAAGTGTAACCGTCACCCCAAGCACACCTACCCAAA
>JAWXUP010000004.1:0-100693 GCA_044426345.1 Clostridia bacterium
GATATACAAAAGACACGCCAGCAGCTATAGTTTATAAAGCAACTTGGCCAGACCAACGCACTTTTAGAACAACCGTTGGCGAGCTTGAAAGTTGTGCAAAAGAAAATAAAATAACCAAAACTGCACTCATTATAATAGGTGATGTTTTAGCAGGAGAATATGAACTGTCGAAATTGTATGACAAAAACTTTACCCACGAATTTAGAACTGCGCAAAATAATTAAGAATATAAAAAGAATGGAGCAAAAATTTTGAATTTTGCAATGATAGGTCTCGATTATAAGTCTGCACCAATTGATATTCGAGAAAAAATTAGCCTTACACAATCTAATATAGTGACTCAACTTAAAAAAATATATGAAAGCTATAGTATAGGTGTAGTGATAGTATCAACTTGCAATCGTACCGAAATATATTTAGCAAGCGAACATCATTTGAGTGATGATTTTATAATTAATCTATATCAAGACTCAGTAAAAGCTAAAACACCTTTCTACTTAAAAAGAGACCGTGAACTTGTAGATTATCTTTTTGAGCTTGCTTGTGGTATGCATTCGATGATTTTAGGTGAAGACCAAATTATAACGCAAATAAATGATGCTATCGAACTTTCTATCGAACATAAAACAGGAAATTCTGCTATAAACACGTTATTTAGACACAGTATAACTTGTGCTAAAAAAGCAAAAACGCAAGTTAATATAAAATTCATCTCACCTTCCATCGTAAGCCAAGCTGTTGAAATTGCAAAAAATGAAATTTGTAATTTATCGGATAAAAAAATTCTAGTAATAGGCAACGGTGAAATGGGTAGATTATCTGCCGAACTTTTCGAACAACAAGGCTGTGAAGTTTATATGACTCTGCGTAGTTATAAATATCACGTTGCTGAAGTTCCAAAAAACTGTAAGTCTGTAAAGTACGAAAATAAGCATCTGCTCTACCCTATGGTTGACATTATCGTAAGTGCTACAAAAAGCCCTCATCATACCGTTCACTTTGATGATGTTGTAAATCTTGAGCAAAAACCTAAATATATGTTTGATTTAGCGTTGCCACGTGATATAGAGCCTAAAGTGAAAACAATATCCGAAATCGCTTGTTTTGACGTTGATGATATTGGACAAAAAAACTCGCACTATGATATGGAGGCTATCGAGAAAATCAAAGAAATCATTTCAGAGCAAAAATTCAAGTTCAACAAATGGCTGGATTTTTATGACAACATACAAAAAGGAGTTCGTGTATGATATATATAGTAGGTCTAGGACCTGGTGAACAAAGTCAAATGAGTGGCAAGGCACTTGATGCTATCAAAAAATCTCAAGTAGTAGCTGGTTACACTGTGTACATCGACTTAATCAAAGACCAACTAGACGGCAAAGAAGTTTTGTCTACTCCTATGATGAAAGAAGTTGAACGTTGCAGACTTGCCGTTTTGGAGGCTGCAAAAGGAAAAACTGTAGCGATGGTATCGAGTGGTGATGCTGGTATTTATGGTATGGCATCGCTTATGATTGAAATATGCGAAGAATTAAAAGTCAATACTGAAATCGAAGTTATCGCAGGCATTACAGCCGCATCAAGTGCTGCAGCAGTTTTGGGTGCACCATTAACCCACGATTTTGCAGTAATTTCACTTAGTAATTTACTTACTCCTTGGGAGAAGATAGAAAAACGTCTAGATTTAGCCTCACAAGCCGAATTTATCATCGTACTATATAATCCATCTAGCAAAAAACGTAAAGATTTTCTTAGAAATGCTTGCGATATTGTGATGAAAAATACTTCTGGCGATACAATGTGTGGATATGTTAGAAATATAGGACGAAATGAACAAAGCTCGAAAATTTTAACTTTGCAAGAATTACGTGATGAGCAAGTCGATATGTTTACAACTGTAATTATCGGCAATAGTACAACAAAGGTTTCTTGTGGTAAACTTGTAACGCCGAGAGGATATAGGTTAGATGATTAGTAATAAAAGCGATGTTTTCCCTTTATTTTTGAATATTCGTAACAAGAAAATTTTGGTTGTCGGTTCCGGCAAAGTAGCCACACGCAGAATCGAAACGCTACTTCAGTTTAACTGCAACATTATAGTTGTATCACCTACAAAAATTGCTGAAAATCTATGCGATAAAGTTGATTTTATAAATACTAAATTCAGTGATGAACACATAGAAAATTGCGATTTGGTTATAGCAGCCACTAACGAAAGAGCCGTAAATCATAACATATATATTTTATGTAAAAACAGTGGCATTTTAGTGAACGTTTGCGATGAGCCTAACGAGTGCGACTTTTATTTTCCTGCTATTTTCCAAGACCAAACGATAGTTGGTGGACTTGTTTCAAAAGAAGGAAATGCCCATAGATTAGTAAAGCAAACTGCAGAAAAAATTAGAGGTGTTTTATGAAAATTAGAATAGGTACGAGAGATAGTAAGCTCGCTATGATACAAACCGAAATGGTAGTTTCTAGCATAAAAGCATATGATCCTACTATCGAGATTGAAATTGTAGCTATGAAAACTACTGGAGATAAGATTTTAGATAAAACGTTAGATAAAATCGGTGGAAAAGGTTTGTTTGTGAAAGAATTAGACCAAGCACTGCTTGAAAACCACGTTGACATCACCGTACATAGCTGTAAAGATATGCCAATGGAGTTAAACCCATTACTACCTATCGTTGCTCTATCCAAAAGAGAAGATGAACGAGATGTTCTTATCAGTCGTGAAAATTCAAACGGAAAAATCATTGGTTCTGCTAGCCAGCGACGTGCTCATCAGCTGAAAAAGCTCGGTTTTGACACCGTTATTCCTATTCGTGGAAATTTAGTAACTCGTTTGAAAAAGCTTGATTCTGGAGAGTATGATGCGATAGTTTTGGCTGCAGCGGGAGTTAAACGCAGTGGTTTAGAAGACCGAATAGACAGATATTTTTCAACCGAAGAAATTATTCCTGCAGCGTGTCAAGGCGTTATTGCTGTTCAAGCAAGAGCAGGTGAAAACACAGATTACCTACAACTATTCGACTGCAAAATTTCGAATATCACAGTAACTGCCGAACGTGCTTTTGTGTCAAAATTAAATGGTGGTTGTAGTTCTCCTATAGCTGCTTATGCTACTATAGATGGCGAGATTTTACATATTACAGGAATGTATGTTGATGAAAACAGTAATCAAATTATAAGAAAAATTCAAGGAAATATTTCGGATGCAAAATCACTTGGCACAAAGCTTGCTGAAGAAATCTTAGGAGATATTCAATGAAAAAAGGATTTGTCACTTTAATCGGTGCTGGACCTGGAGAGGTTTCATTGCTTACAGTTCGTGCAAAAGAACTATTAGAGCAAGCTGAAGTTGTACTTTTTGACCGATTAGTTTCACAGGATATTTTGGATTTGATACCAAAAACTGCAAAGAAAATAAACGTCGGCAAAGCAAGTTCTAATCACATCGTTCCACAAGAGCAGATTAATCAAATTTTGCTCGATGAGGCTATTAAAAATCAAATCGTTATTCGTCTAAAAGGTGGTGACCCTTTTGTTTTTGGTCGAGGTGGTGAAGAATTAGATTTACTGGTAAAAAACAACGTGTCTTTTGAAGTTGTTCCAGGTATTACATCTGCAATCGCAGCTCCTTCATTTGCTGGAATCCCTGTAACGCACAGAGATTTTTGTAGTAGCGTGCATATAATTACTGGTCATCAAAAGAAAAATGAGCCTTTGAAAATTGATTTTGAAAGTTTAGTGAAGATCAATGGAACTCTAGTTTTTTTAATGGGCGTATCTTCTTTGAAACAAATAACTGACGGTTTGTTAGATGCTGGAATTGATAAAAATATGCCAGCAGCACTTATAGAAAATGGTACTCGAGCTTATCAAAGAAAAGTAGTTTCTACGGTTGAAAATATTTATGAAGATGCCACTGCACAACAGTTCAAATCCCCTTCTATTATCATAGTTGGTAAAGTTTGTAGCTTGTCTGATGATTTTGACTGGTTTTCTAAACGTCCACTTTATGGCAAGAATATCATTGTAACAAGTCCTTTAAATTCAAATGGTAAATTACACAAAAAATTAAAAG
This sequence comes from Clostridia bacterium, assembly GCA_044426345.1. Classification (GTDB taxonomy): domain Bacteria; phylum Bacillota; class Clostridia; order Oscillospirales; family Butyricicoccaceae; genus CAYJLC01. The sequence continues at coordinate 4,094 of JAWXUP010000004.1, forward strand.
ATTTATCAGCGAATGTAATTTCTTTGCCATCTATTGAGATTGGAAAAACCATTTCAGATGCTGAATTATTTAATGTAATATCCAATTTAAAAAGCTACACAACCCTTGTTTTCACTAGTAAAAATGGTGTGCAAATTTTCTTTGATGAACTTTTCAAAAACAACTTTGACACACGTTCATTATCTCATATGAAAATCGCAGCAATAGGTCCTTCGACAGCTAGCTCACTTAAAAGTTTTGGTATTGTAGCTGATTTCGTTCCAGAAAAATATCAAGGCTCAAGTTTGGCTGAAGTAATTATTTTAAATTCTGAAAAAGATGATAATATTTTGTTTCTAAGAGCTGAAAAAGGCAATACCGAGCTTGTTGAAACAATAAAACAAGCAAAAATTAACTTTACTGATTGCAAAATTTATAAATCCACTGCAATTTCTAATTATAAAGACCAACTCGAGGAAATTTGCCAAAAAGACGTTATTGTTTGCTTTACAAGTGCCTCGACAGTTGATGCTTTTATGAAAAATAATATCAAAATGCAAAATATGTTAGCTGTCTGCATAGGAACACAAACTGCTCAAACTGCGAAAAAATATAACCTAAATTACATCGTGTCGGAAAAAGCTACGATAGACAGTATGGTTGATAAAATTTTGGAGGTAACAAGATGAATATAAGACCTAGAAGACTTAGAAATGACAAAGTGTTACGTGATATGGTACGCGAAATAAGACTTTCGCCAAAATCTTTAATATTACCAATTTTTATTAAAGAAGGTACTGGCGTGTATAGTGAAATTTCATCGCTTGATGGTCACTTTTATTATAGCGCTGACACGGTTCATAAAATTATAGAAAAAGCATTAGAACACTCGGTAAAATCTTTTATGCTTTTCGGTATTCCAGAGCACAAAGATGAAATCGGTTCCGAAGCTTTCGGTGAACACTCAGTTGTTCAAGAGGCTGTTCGTGCAATAAAAAAAGACTTTCCAGACGTTCAAGTTATAACTGACGTTTGTATGTGCGAATACACTTCACATGGACATTGTGGAATTATTCACGGTCAAACTGTAGATAACGATGAAACCTTGGAATATCTTGCAAAAATTGCTGTTTCACACGCTAAAGCTGGTGCTGATATGATTGCTCCGTCTGATATGATGGACGGTAGAGTTCAAGCTATACGTGATGCGCTTGATAGCAACGGTTTTAAACACATACCTATTATGTCGTATAGCGCGAAATATTCGTCTGCTTTTTACGGTCCATTTCGTGATGTTGCAAATTCTGCACCAAGTTTTGGTGATAGAAAAACCTACCAAATGGATTATCACAACTCACGTGAGGCTGTACGTGAAATGACTTTAGACGTACAAGAAGGTGCTGATATTATAATGGTTAAGCCAGCATTGTCGTATTTGGATATAATTAACAAAGCGAAAGATACTACCGATTGCCCTATCTGTGCTTACAGCGTTTCTGGTGAATATGCTATGATTAAAGCAAGTGCAAAAGCTGGAATTATTGATGAGTACGGAATAATGTGCGAAACTACCGTAAGTATTTTCCGTGCTGGAGCAGATATACTCATTACTTACTACGCGTTAGATATAGCTGATGCAATTTTGAGAGGAGATATAGGATAATGTCAAATTTATTTGAAAAAGCAAAAACATTAATGCCAGGAGGCGTAAATAGTCCTGTTCGTGCATTTAAATCTGTAGGAATAGACCCATTATTCATCGACCACGCACAAGGTAGCAAAATTTATGATATCGACGGAAATGAATATATAGACTACGTTTGCTCTTGGGGACCTATGATTTTAGGACATAATAATGATAAAATTCTGCAAAGTGTCGAAAAAGCTGTAAAAAAAGGTCTAAGTTTTGGCGCAACTACTACAGCAGAAGTAACAATGGCAGAACTTATTGTAAATTCTGTTCCTAATATAGAAATGGTTCGTATGGTGAATAGTGGCACGGAAGCCGTTATGAGTGCCCTTCGTTTAGCTCGTGGATATACGGGTAAAAATAAAATCATAAAGTTTGACGGTTGTTATCACGGTCATAGCGACTCTATGTTGGTTAGTGCTGGGTCAGGTGCTCTTACTTTTTCAAACCCAGATAGCCGTGGCGTAACAAAAGAACAAGCTCAAGACACGCTGATTGCACAATTCAACGACATCAATAGCGTTAAACAACTATTTGAGGCTAATAAAAACGAAATTGCTGCAGTTATCGTTGAACCTGTCGCTGCTAATATGGGTCTTGTATTGCCTCAAGATGGTTTTCTTCAAGATTTACGTAATTTATGCGACGAATACAGCAGTTTACTTATTTTTGATGAGGTAATTACTGGGTTTAGAATGGCTTTAGGTGGTGCACAACAGTATTTTGACGTCAAAGCTGATATCGTTACTTTTGGTAAAATCATCGGTGGTGGAATGCCCGTTGGTGCTTACGCTTCAACTACCGAAATAATGCAACAAATTGCACCTTTAGGACCAGTATATCAAGCAGGAACATTATCTGGTAATCCAGTAGCTATGGCAGCTGGTATTGCTCAACTTGAAATTTTGCAAGACGAAAACATTTATTCCGAAATAGACGAAAAAGCAGTTTATTTAAGTAATAAATTGAAAAATATAGTTCAAAAACACGATGTTTCAATATCTATAAACCAAATTTCATCGCTAGTTGGCGTATTTTTCACAAAAGAAAACGTAGATTGCTTTGCAAAAGCCAAAACAAGCAACACTTCTTTATATGCAAAATATTTCAAAGGTATGTTGGATAATGGCATAAACCTTGCACCAGCTCAATTCGAGGCAATGTTTGTAAGTTTTTCTCACTCAAAAGAAGATTTGGATAAAACTGCAAGTGCATTTGAAAAAACTATAACACAAATGAAAGAAAATGGAGATTTTTAATATGAAGGGTATCATTATTTTATCACACGGAAGCCGTCAAAAATCAACTGAAAATACATTAACTAGCATTGTTGATATGCTTAAACTTGCGATTACTGACTATGAAATTGAGTATGGCTTTATGGAATTTTCTGATAAAACTATAGAAAGTGGTTTGGACGCTTTAAGAGAAAAAGGAATTAAAGAAATCGTAGCAGTTCCTTACTTTTTATTTGACGGTATTCATATTCGTGAAGATATTCCAGAAGAAATTGCAAAATACGTTGAAAAATATCCAGAAGTTACTATTTCAATGGGTAAAACATTAGGTGCTGATCCACGTTTGGCAGAAATTTTAGCTGATAGAGTTCGTGAGGCGTTATAATATCTTAACTGCATAAATTCCTTATAATTTGCAGATTTTATCAACGGTTGGAGCTAGCCTCCGTACTACATTTTCAAATATAAAAACAGATAGGAGCTCGCTATGGCAAAATCAATAATGATACAAGGCACAACATCAAATGCTGGGAAAAGTATTTTCACGGCTGCTCTTTGCAGAATTTTTGCACAAGACGGTTATCGCGTTGCTCCTTTCAAGTCTCAAAATATGGCTCTAAATTCATTTATAACCGAAGATGGTCTGGAAATGGGCAGAGCACAAGTGGTTCAAGCAGAGGCTTCATTTAAAAAACCTGATATTCGTATGAACCCAATTTTGCTAAAACCCACAAGTGATCAAGGTTCTCAAGTAATTGTGAATGGTGAAGTTATGGGAAATATGCGTGCGGTTGATTACTATAAAAACAAAAAAAAGTACATACCAGAAATTTTAAAAGCATATAATTCTCTCGCTGAAGAAAATGATATCATTGTGATTGAAGGCGCTGGCAGTCCTGCTGAAATAAATCTCAAGGAAAATGATATTGTAAATATGGGTATGGCGAAAATGGCACAATCCCCTGTTTTGATTATTGGAGATATAGACCGTGGTGGTGTGTTTGCCTCGCTATACGGCACTTATATGTTGCAAACTGATGACGAAAAACGCTATATAAAAGGCAATATTATCAACAAATTCCGTGGTGATGTTTCTATTTTACAACCTGGAATTGATATGATGGAATCTCTTGTTCCCGTTCCTGTTGTGGGAGTTGTTCCATATTTTCATCTGCAAATTGATGATGAGGATAGCCTTTCTGATAATTTAATTAATGAACAAGTATCAGAAATTGACATAGCCGTTTTACGCTTACCGAAAATCTCAAACTTTACCGATTTTAATGCTTTTGAAATCTTTGCTGGCATAAAAGTTCGCTACATCACTAATCCTGATAATTTTAAACAACCTGATTTATTAATTATTCCTGGTTCAAAAAATACGATTGATGACTTAATTTGGTTGCGAGAATCTGGACTAGAATCACAAATTTTAAAATACGCAAGTAACGATGGTGCAATTTTCGCGATATGTGGTGGATATCAAATGTTGTGCAAACAACTCCAAGACCCATATGGTGTTGAAAACGGTAAAACCGAACGTGGTTTAGGTTTAATTGATGCATATACTGTTTTTCAAAAGGCTAAAACGAGAACGCGTGTTTCTGGTATTGTCAGGAATTGCCAAGGAATTTTTTCTGATTTAAACGGAAAGTCGTTAGAGGGATACGAAATTCATATGGGCACTACACAAGCAGATAGTCATATGATAGAGCTTACGGATTTGAATGGTAAAAAGACAAATGACGGTGTGTCAGTTGGAAATATTTACGGTTCATATGTGCACGGTATTTTTGACAACGAACAAATTGTAACTTGCATAATAAATGCTATTGCACAAAAAAAAGGCTTAGATATCGATATTTCTACAAATATGTCTATGCAAGAATTTAAAAATAGAGAATACGATAAGCTAGCAGATATTGTTAGAGGTTCAGTTAATATGGAGCTAATCTATAAGATTTTAAACGATGGAGTATGATATTATGACTGAAAAACAAATCTCACGAGTTCTTATTGCTGGAACAAATAGTGGTTGTGGTAAAACCACCGTAACTTGTGCTATTTTGTCAGCATTAGTTGCTCGAAAAATGAATGTATCTTCGTTTAAATGTGGACCAGATTACATCGATCCTATGTTTCACGGAAAAATCATCGGTGTTCCCTCTTCAAATTTAGATGCTTTCTTTTTTGATAATAATACTCTAAAATATTTGCTTGCACAAAATAGTAAGGATATTTCAGTAATCGAAGGTGTTATGGGCTTTTATGACGGAATGAGTATAAATTCCACCAAAAGTTCTAGTTATGATATTGCTAAAATTACAAATACACCTGTAATTTTAACTGTAAATTGTAGAGGTTTAGCCTATTCTATATTGCCTATGATAGAAGGTTTTGCAAAGCACAAAAAAGACTATAATTTCGCTGGAGTAATATTGAATAATATAACAAAATCTACTTACCAATCTGTAAAACCTCTTATAGAAAACGCAGGAATTAAAGTTTTGGGATATCTGCCGAAACTACCTGAAAATTTGGTAATCGAAAGTCGACATTTAGGTTTGGTTACAGCAAATGAAATTCAAAACATTAAGGAAAAATTAGTTGAGCTTGGTGAGTTCGCAGAACAAACAATTGACATTGATAAAATTATTGAATGTGCCAATTCTGCAAAAAATATAAGCTACTCTCCTATTTCATACGCAAAAACTGATGATAACTTAACCATTGCTGTAGCTTATGACAATGCTTTTTGCTTTTATTATAAAGATAATTTAAAACTTTTCGAGAAATTAGGTGTTAAAATAGCATATTTTAGTCCTATTAATGACAAAAAACTACCAGATTGCGATGGTTTATACCTCGGAGGTGGATATCCAGAGTTATATTTGCAAAAATTATCAGATAATCAAACTATGCTAAAAAGTATATACGAATTTCTACAAAAAGGTATGCCTTGCATAGCTGAATGTGGTGGTTTTATGTACTTAAACAACGAAATTGACGGACATAAAATGGTCGGTTTTTTAGATGGTTTATGCGAAAATACTAAAAAATTATCTAGATTTGGTTATGCTACTTTCAATGCTAATTGCGACAATCTTTTGTGCAAAATCAGAGAAAATTTTAAAGGTCATGAATTTCATTATTATGATTGCACGCAAAATGGATCGGACTTTTTAGCTACAAAAGAAAATGGAAAACAATGGAATGCTGCAATTGCAAACGAAAATTTATATGCAGGATTTCCTCATATAAATTTTTACTCTAATATAAAAATCGCAGAGAATTTTATCAAAAAATGTCAGGAGAAAAAAGATGGAAAATATTAAACCAATGGATATTGAAAATAGCAGTTTTGATATTATAACAGAAGAGCTGGGCGACACTTTTATTCCTGAAGAGCATAAATTAGTGGTAAAAAGAGTTATACATACTACTGCTGACTTCGATTATGCAAAAAATCTGTGCTTTTCTGAAAATGTTTGCAAAATTGCAATCGAACACTTAAAAAATGGTGTAGATATTGTAACTGACACTAGTATGGTTAAAGCAGGAATTAATAAAAATATCCTTAAAAAACTTGGTGGTGAGGTGCACTGTTTCGTTGCTGATGAAGATGTTGCTAAAGAGGCTTTAGCACGTGGCGTAACTCGTTCTACAATCGCTGTAGAAAAAGCCTCAAAACTTGAAAAACCAATTTTTTACGTAGTTGGCAATGCGCCAACAGCATTAATTCGTCTAGATTCAATGATAAAAGAAGGCCAAATCAAACCTAGCCTTATAATAGGTGTACCTGTCGGTTTTGTTAATGTTGTGGAGTCAAAAGAGTTAATTATGCAGTCTGGAGTTCCATTTATTGTCGCAAAAGGACGAAAAGGTGGTAGTAATGTTGCTGCAGCAATAATAAATGCACTAATGTATCAAATTCAAAGGTAATGCTTATGTTTGAAAAATATGTTACAAAAAATGGAAAAACCTTGCGTTTCGGCTATACCACAGGCAGTTGCGCAACTGCAGCAAGCAAAGCTTGTGCTATAATGTTGCTGACTCAAAAAGAAATAAAAACTGTAAGTATCACCACACCAAATGGTGTAGATTTAGAGCTTGAAATATATGATGCGCAAATTAGTAAACATAGTGTAACTTGTGCTGTAAAAAAAGATGCTGGAGACGACCCTGATGTTACAAACGGTATGTTAATTTACGCTAGTATAACTGAAGTTGAATCTGAAAAAATTATAATAGACGGTGGCAAAGGAATAGGGAGAGTTACAAAAGACGGATTGGATCAACCAATCGGCTGTGCTGCGATAAATTCCGTACCACGAAAAACTATCAAACAAGCTTTAGGTGAAATTTGTAGCGATTATAATTATAAAAAAGGCTTTTCCGTAGTAATTTTCGCCCCAGAAGGTGAAGAAATTGCAAAAAAAACATATAATTCGCGTTTGGGAATTCTTGGAGGGATTTCAATTTTAGGAACTACAGGAATCGTAGAGCCAATGAGTGAAGATGCTATAATTGATACAATTCACGCTCAAATCAATGTTCAATATGCTCAAGGAAGTCGATATTTATTGCTAACTCCAGGAAATTATGGTTACGATTTCATCAAAGAAAAATGCACAATTGATGAAGAAATAGCTATAAAATGTAGTAACTACATCGGAAATGCCATTGATTATGCTTATGAAAAAGGCTTTAAAGGCATTTTAATTATAGGACATGCAGGAAAAATCGTAAAACTTGCTTGTGGTTTATTCAACACACACTCCAAATTTGGTGATTGTAGAGCAGAAATTTTTTCAACCTACTCTGCTCTTTTTGGTGCCAGTTCTGATACTATTGCTAAAATATTAGACTGTGCAACTGTTGACCAAATGATTTTAGAGACAAAAAAAGCTGGTTTGGACTGCATAGTCTTACCAAAAATCCTTGAACGCATATCTTTTCATCTCAATGCTAGAGTTTTTAATGAAATTGAAATTGGAGCAATAACTTTCACTGATAAATTTGGCATTTTAGGACAAACAAAAAATGCAGATGCGTTACTAGAAAAAATATCAATTTAATCGGAGTAAATTAATGAATGTAAACATATTTTCATATTCGAATCAGGGTTGCGAATTAGCTATTAAAATCTCAAAAATATTTGAAAATTCACGTTGTTTTGCAATTGAAAAGTTCGCTAAAAAATATAATTTAATATGTGTAAGTTCTACTACTTCAAAAGCTCGAGAAGTTTTTCCAAACTCGGATTTGTTGATTTTCATAGGAGCTTGTGGTATTGCTGTTAGAGCAATTGCACCAGTTATACAAAGCAAAACTACCGACCCTGCATGCCTCGTTATTGATGATGGTGGAAATTTTGTAATTCCAATTTTATCTGGACATATTGGTGGTGCTAACGATTTTTGTCGCTTAATTTCGCATAAAATCGGTGCTAGCTCTATAATTACGACTGCTACAGATGTAAATAATCGTTTTTCTGTTGACTCTTTCGCGAAAAAGCAAAATCTAAAAATTTCAGATATGCATACTGCTATGGAATTTTCAGCTGAAATCTTAACTTGTGATTTGCCTATTTTAGTTGATGAAAATGTAAAAATAAAGACAAACCTCTCAAACGGGATTTTCCACTCAAAAACTGGTGATTTTGGTCTGTACATTGGGAATAAAACTGTAACTCCCTATAAAAAAACTCTGCAATTGATTCCTTCAAATCTCACCGTTGGCATTGGTTGTCGAAAAAATATTTCAATGGAGAACATCGAAAAATTATTTTTAAAGGTTTTTAATGATAATAATTTACAAATTCGATCTGTAAACTCTATTAATTCGATTGATATCAAATCAAATGAGTATGGATTGTTAGAATTTTGCAAAAAATATGACTTCCCTATTAATTTTTATACTTCAAGCGAACTTTTAGCTTTAAACGGAAATTTCACTAGCTCAAATTTCGTAAAATCCGTCACTGGAGTTGATAACGTTTGCGAGCGTTCGGCAATAAAAGCTAGCAATAATGGTAAAATTTTAATATATAAAACCAGTCTAGATGGTGTTACAATAGCTGTTGCAAGCGAAGAAAAGGAGATTTATTTTGAATAAAATTTGTGTATTTGCTGGAACTCAAGAAGGTCGCGACTTAATCGAATTTTTATCTGATTTTGATTTTAATATTTCTGTTTGTGTAGCAACAGAGTACGGCGAAAGTTTAATTGACACCGAAAAAGTAATAGTTTATGCTGGTCGAAAAGATTATGCCGATATAGTTGCTTTCTTAATGCAGGAAAATTTCGATTTAATAATTGATGCAACGCACCCTTACGCCGAAATAGTCACCGAAAACCTCTATAAAGCGTGTGCTGATTGCAAAACTGAGTATATGCGAATAAATCGTGAATCTATTGATTCTATAAATTGCACTGAATTTGATAATATCGAACAAGCTGTATGTTATTTACAAAACACAACTGGAAATATCTTGTCTACAATAGGTTCTAAAGAGCTTGAAAAATTCAAAAATTGTAATTTTTTAGAACGTTTTTATGCACGTGTTCTACCTTTGGATACTTCGTTAGAGCTTTGCAAAAAATCGAATATTTTACCTTCGCACATCATCGCTATGCAAGGTCCATTTACTTACGAACTGAACAAAGCTATGATAAATGCACTGGATATAAAAGTAATTTTAAGTAAAGATACAGGAAAAAATGGTGGTTTTTGCGAAAAAATTCAAATAGCTAACGATATGGGTCTAGAGTTAGTCTTAATTAAAAAGCCACAACAAAAGGTAGGATATTCGTTTAATCAAGCAAAAACTTTGTTAAGCAAGCGATTCAATCTTGCTAAAAAACAAGAAGTTTTTTTGGTAGCTTGTGGAGTGGGTTCTAAAAATTTACTGACACCTCAAGCTTTAGACGCAATAAAAAACAGTCAACTAATTATCGGTGCAAAGCGTTTAACTGACGAAATGATTTTAAATGACAAGCTAGTAATTAATGAGATTTATAGTTATAAAATAGCTAATATTATTGAAACTAATAAAGAATGTTCAAAAATTTCTGTAGTTTTTACTGGTGATATTGGTTTTTATAGCGGTGCAACAAAATTGTACGATAAGCTACATAATGTAACGGTATCACCTATTTGTGGTGTAAGTTCACCGATTTATCTATGCTCAAAACTTAGACTACCCTGGCAAAATGTTAAACTTGCAAGTCTACATGGACGACGAAATAATATAATTTCTACAATCCGAGATAACGAGTATACTTTTGTTCTTTTAGGTGGAGAACATAATGTAAATTATCTGTGCGAACTACTTTGCAAGTACGATATGGGTGATATTGAGTTATCAATCGGAGAAAACTTATCTTATAGTAACGAGACTATTACTTGTAACACTGCAGAAAATCTTTTAAATTCCACGTTTGATTCATTATCTTGTGCGCTGATTTATAACGAAAATCCTCGTAAAACATTACATTTTGGTATTAACGATGAGGAATTTTCACGCTTAGAAAAAGTGCCGATGACAAAGTCCGAAGTGCGCGCTGTATCACTTGCTAAGTTAGGATTATTCCACGATTCTATCTCTTATGACATCGGTGCTGGCACTGGTTCAGTGAGTGTTGAAATAGCATTAAATTCACCTAATGGCACTGTTTATTCTATTGAAAAAAATCCCACTGCAATTTGCGCAGTTGAAAAAAACAAAGCAAAATTCAAGGCTGATAATATCGAAATAGTCCAAGGGTTAGCACCTGACTGCATTGATGATTTACCTGTACCAACTCATGTTTTTATTGGTGGTTCTTCAGGTAATTTACAGTCTGTAATAGATGCAATATTAGTCAAAAATGCTTATGCAAAATTTGTTCTGAATACTGTCACTTTAGAGACTTTAAGCGAAGCTATCGACATAGTAAAATCGTTTAAATACAGTGAAATTGTTGAAATTTCATCTTCTAGAGCAAAAAATCTTGGTAAATATAACTTAATGATGGCAAATAATTCGATTTTTGTTATAACTTTTCATAATTAGGAGGCTTTTATGATTCATATATATTGTGGCGATGGAAAAGGTAAAACAACTGCCGCTACCGGTCTTGCTGTTCGTGCAATCGGAAGTGGTAGGAATGTTTTATTCGTTCAATTTTTCAAAAACGGTAGTAGTTCCGAGATAAAAATGCTGAAAACTTTTAAAAATTTAACATATATGAAGACTGAACATTCTTTTGGCAGATTTGCTAATATGTCTGATGAGGAAAAAAGTATTGCTTTTGAGCATTTCAATAATCTCGTAATTGACGCAATTAATTGTTCGGTTGACTACAATATGGTCGTTTTTGATGAAATAATTTCCACTTATAATCTTAATTTTTTAGATAAAGAGCATTTTTTGAACTTTTGTATACAAAATCAAGATAAAGAAATTGTTTTAACTGGTAGAAATCCAAGCGAAGAATTGTTGAAGATTGCAGATTATGTTTCAGAAATAAAAAAAATAAAACATCCATTCGACAACGGTACGAAAGCAAGATACGGAATTGAATTTTAGAAAGATTAGAGGTTTTTAATGGACTTTAAAATTAGCGAGCTTGATGAAAATGCTATGAAACTTACCAAAACTCACATAAATAACCTCGCAATCCCCCTAGGAAGTCTAGGAAAACTAGATGATATTCTTATAAAATGTGCTGGGATTTTTGAAACTGATGACTTTGATTTTAACAAGAAATGCACTGTAGTTATGTGTGCTGATAATGGCGTTGTAGCACAAAATATAAGTCAAACAGGTCAGAAAATCACAAAAATTGTTGCAGAAAATATGACTAGTGACAAAGCTACAATTTCAATTTTAAGCAAAAATTCTAATGCTGATCTTTTTGTAATTGACATCGGAATGGCTACTGACAGTGAAAATGAGCAAATCATAAATCGAAAAATAATGTACGGAACTAATGATTTTTCAAAAACTACTGCCATGACTCGTGAGCAAGTTATTTCAGCTATAGAAGTTGGTATAGAAATGGTTAAAACACTCAAAAATCAACACTATAGTTTGATTGCAACGGGAGAAATGGGAATTGGAAATACCACAACAAGTAGTGCAATAATTGCAACTTTACTAGGAAAAACCGCTCAAGAAGTGACCGGACGTGGAGCTGGTCTAAGTACAGATGGATTAGTTCGAAAAATCCATTTAATTGACAATGCACTAGCATTTCATAAGCCTACTAATGCCGATATGATCGATGTTTTATCAAAAATTGGTGGTCTTGATATCGCAGGGCTAGTCGGCATTTTTTTAGGTGGCGCAATTTATCGAGTACCTATTTTAATAGATGGTTTTATTTCTTCAACAGCAGCTCTCATTGCAACTAAAATCGATTTAAAATCACGCGATTTTATGTTTGCTACTCACATTTCAGCCGAACCAGCAGGAAAAATGGTCCTTGATGCACTAGATTTGATGCCTTTTTTACATTTAGATATGCGTTTAGGCGAAGGAACTGGAGCTGTTATGGCATTCGGTATATTTGATCTAGCTAATAAAATTTATCGTAAAATGAGTAACTTTGAAGATATAAATATTGAAAAATACGTGCCACTTTCATAGGAGTTTTTATGTTTATTTTAATTTTAGGAGCATCTGCTAGTGGAAAATCAGAATTTGCCGAAAACCTATGCGTTAAGCTTGCAAATAATCAAAAGAAATTATATATCGCGACTATGGAACCTTTTGGTGATGATGCAACGTTTCGAATAAATCGTCATAAAAAACTACGTGCAAATAAAGGTTTTAACACCGTGGAAATATATCGAAATCTTCAAAATTTTGACCAGAAAGAAAATGATACAATTTTATTGGAGTGTATGTCTACTCTACTCGCTAATGAGTTTTTTACCTCTGATAATTATAGGCAAAATATCTCTTTAGGCATTGAAAAAGTTTTAGAAAACTGTGAAAATTTAATTTTAATCAGCAATAATGTGTTTTCAGATGGCGAAAACTACGATAAACAAACTGTCGCTTATATGAAAGAACTTGCTAGATTTAATGTCGAGTTTTCAAAAAAAGCTGATGTAGTAATTGAAGTCATCTGCTCTATACCCGTATATTTAAAAGGAAAAGAGGTTATTTATGGATTTGATTTGTAGTTTTGTCATATGCATCGCTATGTATTCAATAATTCCGATGCCTAAAATCGAATGGACTGACAAAAAAATGCGTTTTTGCTTTTGCTTTTTCCCTATAATTGGCATTATAATTGGCGTAATTTCATTTGTTATTTTCAATTTTCTATCAAGTTTTAGCATCAATTTTCTAGCTATTCTTCTGCTTTTAGTACCAATATTAATTTCTGGTGGTATTCACTTAGATGGTTTAATTGATAGCTGTGATGCTTTTTTTTCATTCGGCGACAAGCAAAAAAAACTAGATATTTTAAAAGACCCTAGAACAGGTGCATTTGGCGTTATTGGTGCAATTGTATATTTTATCTTACTCTTCGCAAGTTATAGTCAAATTTTAATTAATGCTAAATTCTTCACTTTATTGCCCTTTACCTTTATAAACAGTCGTACTATTGGCTCAATATGTATGTTATGTGTAAAAAATGCAAGAAATAATGGTTTAGGTGCAACTTTTTCTAAAGCATCAAACAAAATCACCGTAGTTGTTCTATGTTTATGGTTACTTGCGTCATTTATTATAATGTTATCACTAAATACAGCATTATCACTTCTAATTATAGCTTTCATTGGTGTATTTTTATTATTTTACATTCCGTATATTAAGCGTGAATTTGGAGGTATTACTGGCGATTTAACTGGCTTTATTATAGCTTTTTTAGAATTTTTGATACCATTCATCATTGCCATAGGAGGTGTAGTTTTATGATATTCATTACAGGCGGTATGAGTCAAGGAAAAACGACTTTTGCACATAATTTTAATCTTGAAATTATAGATAATTTACATATTATAATAAAAAATTGGTTAGACAATTCTGAAAACATTGAAGAAAATATCAAAAATTTACTAAAAAAAGATGATATTGTTATAATTTGTCAAGAAATCGGTTGTGGTATTGTTCCTATGGATAAAAACGAACGTGTCTGGCGTGAGGTTACAGGAAGAACAGCTTGTATAATAGCCAAAAAAGCCGAAAAGGTATTCAAGCTTGATTGTGGCATTGCAATTCAGATTAAATAAGGAGATATTGATGAAATTCGCAATTTTAATTTTGTTAGCGTTTATTTTAGATATGGTTTTTGGCGACCCAATCTGGTTACCTCATCCGATATGTTTTATAGGGAATTTTATTTCGAAAACTGAAAAATTCCTGCGACCACGTGTAAAAAATCAATTAATCGCTGGCTTTTTCCTTGTTATTATAATAACAACTGTTAGTTTTTCAATACCGTACTTTATTTTAAGTTTTTTTTATAAAATCAATTTTTATGTAGGTTTTTTAATTGAATTATTCTTCTGTTTTCAAATTTTTGCAGCTAAATCACTCAAAAAAGCGTCTCTAGAAGTATATTCTCCCTTGATTAAAGATGATATTTTAAATTCCCGAATATTTTTATCGTATATAGTTGGGCGCGACACTCAAGATTTAAATAAATCTGGAATCATAAAAGCTACAGTAGAAACTGTCGCTGAAAATACAACTGATGGTGTCATTGCTCCACTAATTTTTATGGCGCTCGGTGGTGCTCCGTTGGCATTTTTCTATAAAGCAATTAATACGATGGACTCTATGGTAGGTTATAAAAACGACGAATATATTCTTTTCGGTAGGTGTGCTGCAAAATTAGATGACATAGTGAATTTTATTCCAGCTAGAATATCAGCATTTTTTATGATAGTTTCTGCATATTTACTTAATTTTGACGGTAAAAATGCAATTAAAATCTACTTACGTGATAGAAAAAATCATAAAAGTCCAAACTCTGCTCAAACAGAATCTGTATGCGCAGGTGCATTAAATATTCAGTTGGCTGGCGATGCAAGTTATTTTGGAAATCTTGTAAAAAAACCTACTATTGGTGATAAAAATCGTGAAATTTTACCTGAAGATATAAAAAAAGCTAACAAACTTATGTATGTAACATCAATATTAACATTATTTTTCACTATTATTGCGAGGAGCCTTATATGACACACGGTGGAGATATCTATTCTTTTGAAAAAGAAACTGGGATAATTCCTTTAGATTTTTCAGAAAACACAAACCCTCTCGGTTTACCAACAAGCGTTAAGCGCGCAATCATAAATTCAGTTGAAACTTTTTGTGCGTATCCAGATTTGAATTGCACTGATTTAACTATTGCTACAGCTTTATTTTACGACGTGTCGCCTACGCATTTACTCTTTGGAAATGGAGCTGCAGATTTAATTTTTAAAATTGCTTATTGCTTAAAACCGAAAAAAGCCATTGTTCTTGCACCAACCTTTTCCGAATATGAAATTGCACTCAAAAACGCTGGAGCTGATGTAGATTACTATTATTTATCTGAGAACTTTCAAATTTCTGATGATATTTTAGATATTGTAGAAAATAAAGTGGTTTTTATTTGTAATCCAAATAATCCTACAGGTACGTTGTGTGATACAACTTTGCTAAAAAAAATCGCTCAAAAGGCACAATATCTAATCATTGATGAGTGTTTTATGGACTTTGTTTGTAACAGTGACAAATATAGCTTACTATCTGAAATTAACAATTACCCTAACATAATTATTTTAAAAGCTTTTACAAAAATTTTTTCAATGGCAGGATTACGTCTTGGCTTTTGCGTGTCTTCTAACGTTGAACTTTTGCATAATATAAATAGTCAAGGTCAGCCTTGGAGCGTATCAACAGTTGCTCAAGTTGCAGGCATCGCTTGTTTTGAAGAATCAGATTTTGTTAGCAAAACGCAAAAATTAATCCTTACCGAACGCTCTTATTTACAAAATGAACTTAATATCTTGGGTTTTGAGGTCTACCAAAGTAGCACTAACTATATTTTATTCAAAACGCCAATAGAGTTGCAAAAATCACTTAAATCTTTCGGTATTATGATACGTTTATGCTCTAATTATATAGGTTTAAATGATAATTACTATAGAATTGCAGTCAGAAGTCACGAGGAAAATTTACGTTTAATTAACACTCTGAATATTATTGTAAAAAATGACAAAAAATTAAGCACCCAAAACTAGAAATGTTTTGAGTGCTATTTTTATTTTTTCCAAACAGATGGAGCAAAAAGCAATAATAATGGATATAACTCGAGTCGCCCTGCTAACATATTAAATATTAAAACATATTTGCTAAACGCTGAAAACATTCCATAATTCATAGTTGGTCCAACCAATTCTAAACCTGGTCCGATATTATTTAGCGTAGCTAAAGTCGCAGTGAAACTTGTTACCATACCGAAATTTTGAATTGATAAAAGAACCGTCGAACTTACAAAAATCAAAATGTATGTTAAGAAGAAAATCCCAACACCTTTTCTCGTTCCTACTGGAAGTGCTTGTCCATCCATCTGAATAACTTTAACGCTTCTAGGATGAATAAATTGTTGAATTTCAGTCGCAACGGATTTTAACAATATAATTATCCTTGAAACCTTAATCCCACCACCTGTACTGCCAGCACATGCTCCACAAAACATAAGCAGTAACAACAAAGTTTTTGAAAGTTCTGGCCACAAATCAAAATTTGCAGTTGAAAAACCTGTTGTAGTAATTACCGAACCTACTTGGAAAGCCGATTTTAACACTGCATCCGATACGCTGTCAAACATTGGTAAAATATTAAACGCTATAATTGCAGTTGAAACGGCGATTATTATAATATACCATCGAACTTCGTCAATTTTAAAGAAGTTCGATTTATTTTTGCCCAAAAGGAAGTAATACGCATTAAAATTTATACCAAAAAGCATCATAAATATTGTAACAATCCACTGAATTGTTGCAGAATAGTCACCAATGCTTGAGTTTTTAATACCGAAACCACCTGTACCTGCTGTACCAAATGCAGTGGTCAACGAATCGAACATAGGCATTCCTGCTATAAGCAACATAATTATTTCTGCCAAAGTCATTACGAAATAAATTACGTATAAAATTTTCGCTGTTTGTCTTAATCTTGGAACAAGCTTACCAACCGAAGGTCCTGGACTTTCTGCACGCAGTAAGTGAACATTGTGTCCACCTGTCATCGGCATAATGGCTAATATAAAGACTATAACTCCCATACCACCTACCCAGTGAGTGAAACTTCGCCAAAATAAACTAGAATAACTTAAAGCTTCAACATCAGAAAGTATGCTCGCACCTGTGGTAGTAAATCCTGATATGGTCTCGAAAAGTGCATCTGTAAAATTGGGAATATCGCCATTAATTACAAAGGGTAAAGCTCCTGTAACACCCATAATAATCCAGCTTAGTGCTACGATTATAAATCCCTCTTTTGCAAAAAACATCTGTGTCTCCGGCTTTTTCGACGTTCCCATCAGACCTATCGCAAGGCAAATTAATGCCGTTATAAAAAATGAAATGCCTTCACTTTCTTTGTATATAATAGATACTATGCAAGGCAAAAGCAAAAAAGCTGCTTGGAACTTTAAAACCCACGCCAATATATATCTTATTATAGAATAATTCATATATTACCTCTCCGATTAACCTAAAATATCTTTTATATCGCTAATTCCGGTGGCTGTTGTAACTACAATAACGTGGTCATTTACGTTGATTACATCTTGTCCTCTAGGAATAATTATTTTACCATTATGCTGAATACTTGCGATAATTGCATCTTCGTGAATATTTAATTCTTCTATTTTTTTACCGACAAAATCAAATTTTTCTTTTATTACGAATTCAAGTGCCTCTGCTTTGCCTTCAATAATTTTATACAGCGTTTCGACATTACTACCCATCGAATTTTGAGTCGCACGAACAAATCTAACTATATGGTCAGCCGTGATATATTTTGGATAAATTATACTACCTAAATCAAAAGCATGTATAATATCATCATATGAAATTCTATTTATTTTAGTGATAACCTTTGCTTTCGACCTACTTTGTGCAAATAAAGAAAGGAAAATATTAGCTTCATCTATACCAGTAAGACTGATGAATGATTCTGCGTTATCAATTCCCTCTTCAATTAAAACTTCTTGATTGGTAGCATCTGCATTGATAATAATTGCTTCTGGAAATAATTCCGAAAGCTGTTCGCATTTTTCCAGGTTAGTTTCAATAATTTTTACTTTTATTCCTATTTTATTAAGTTCTTTGGCTAAATAATAAGTAATTATCCCACCACCAACAATTGTTGCAGTTTGAACTCTTTTTGATTCAATACCGATAGCTTTGAATAATTTAATTATATTTATGTGCGATGCAATCATATGTATAACATCGCCTTGATGAAACCTAAAATCGCCTCTTGGAATTAAAACTTTATTGTCACGTTCAACTGCACAAACTAAAACATCTGTTTTGTATTTTGTTTGAATTTCTATCAAGCTTATATCCTGAAGTTGTGAATCTTTAGTAATTTTATATTTCAGTAACTCGACTTTACCTTTTGCAAAAGTGTCAACTTTAATTGCAGATGGCAATCGTAAAATTTTAGCAATTTCCATAGCTGCTTCATATTCTGGATTTATAGTTAAAGATAAACCTAATTCATCTTTTATAAATTTGATTTCTTCGTTGTATACAGGATTTCTAACGCGTGCAATTGTATTACAGTTACCAGCTTTTTTTGCGATTAAACAACATAATATATTAAGTTCATCAGAGCCTGTTACTGCGATAAGCATATCAGCTCGCTCAATTCCAGCCTCAATTTGAACTCCATGACTTGCGCCATTTCCTACAAAACCTAAAACATCATAAGTATCGCTTGCGCTATGCACTTTTTGACTATTTGTATCAATAACCGTGATGTCGTGGCCCTCATTACTTAGTTGCTTTATAATGGTCATACCAATTTTACCGCAACCTACAATAATAATTCTCATTATTCCCCCTAATATTAAGACGATTTTCATCTTAATTTAATTTATTCAATCTTAATATTTTATCACATTTTTTCATTTTTTGCAACATATTTACAAATATTTTAATATTTTTTGCATATATTTTATTTTTTTGTGAATAAAACGATAGCAAATTAGACATTCAAATGCAAAATATTGAAAAAACTGACTTCGTTGTAATTTCGAAATCAGTTTTTTTAATTTAGATAAAATTAAATCAAAGCAAAGGTTTTTAGTGCTAATATGAATAAGAATAGTGAGAACATACAAAAAGCTGATGTGAAAATTACAATAGTTGATGCTAGTTCTCCATCGCCACCCATTTGAACAGCCATTGTATACGAGGTTGCTGCTGTAGGAGCTGCAAAAGTTATTAAAATACAACCCAGCTCAATATCCCTAAATCCAAGCATTGCGCCTATGCCTACTGCTATTGCTGGTAAGATAAATAATCTACCCAAAAGCACGGCTATAAGTGGTCGCATAACGTTTTTTATTGCTTTCATTTCAAAAGTTGCACCTAAAAGGAATAATGCTAAAGGTGTTGCAATTGAGCCAACTTGAACAAGACCATCATATAAAAATCCTGGAATTTTTATACCTAAAAAAGCAAATGATAAACCTAAAATCGAACCAATGATAAGTGGATTTTTGAAAATACTTTTCATAATCGACTTAAAACTAGAATTTTTACTACCAAAATATGTAAGAGCTGCAACCGTAAAAATACTATAAAGTGGAATAACTACAGCTACTAAAAGTGAACCTAATGCAACATCTTGACCCTCAAAAAGCAAACCAAGAAGAGGAATTCCAAGCATTGCATAGTTTGTTCTAGCAAGTCCTTGAACCATAACACCTCTGCGTTTGTTCTCTTTTTCAAAAAGTACTGCAAAGACTGTTGATACTGCAAACGACAATATAATCATTATCGCTACATAAGAAAAAAGTCCAACTGCTTTAAGATTTGCAAAGTCACTTGAATAAATATTACAAAAAACTAATGTTGATAAAAATATTTTAAAAACTAAATTATTTCCTGACGAAATAGACTTTTCATCTAACAGACCAATTCTTTTAGTCAAATTACCAGCTATCATTACAACGAGCAAAGGCAAAACAATATTTGCCGAGAAAATTATATTATCCATTTTCTATCTCCTTTTTATTCTTAATTATAGTATAACTATTTTTTAATATTTTGTCAATATTTATAAAGCACATTGTATACAAGTTTGATTAAAAAAACCAAAGGAATTGTATCCTTTGGTTTTTTGGATTTTAAAATAAATCTATCTGTTTCTGTTGTAATTAATCAAGCAACCTGCTTTTACAATAGCTTTTTCATCTGCTGTCATATCTGCAATATACAGTGAAATTTCTTTAACTTCTTTGCCTAATACATAAGCTTTTATATCTTGCATATCGCCATCAAGTGCTGCTCTTGCATTCGGAACATAGATGTAATCACCTACTTCAAAGTCTGGTAATGCTTTCATTTGGAATGGTAACATACCCCAGTTCATAACATTAGAACGGTAACGTTTTGTAGCAAATTCTTGACAAATATTAGCAAGACCACCTATCACACGTTGACAAGACGCAGCTTGCTCACGAGCTGAACCATCACCTGGTTTTTTACAGTAAATCATACTACCGATTTCGATTTCCTCTTGTGCTACATTAGGTGAAATTTCTTTAATTTTCGCAAATATTTCTGCAAGTTTTGGTTCAATTTCAATAACATTTTTACCTGCAACACGTGCTTTTTCTAAAATATCAACTTCTTTTGAATTTGGAACATATTTAGGGTCACGTCTTGAAAGCGTAAATTCAGCTAAACCAATTGGATTTGAACGGTAAGAAGAAGTTTCACCTGAAGGAATAAGTTCGTCAGTTGTAGTAACTTCGTCCATAATTTTCGAACAAACTTTAAGTAAAATATTATCTGTTAAAGCAGTCATTTCTGGCCAATCTTTGATATTTGGTCCATAAATTAATTCTTTATCTGCAAGTGGATTTTTAAATCCTGCATAAACTCTAGATTTGTATGAAGACTCATCGTAATCATATTCTGGAACTACGTATCCATCTGCATATTTTGTAGCCGATGTTAACACGCCACCATTTGCAGAAGTAGCAGCTACTGAACGTGCGTCCATCAAAGCTACTGCTGATAATTGTCCAACGCCAGGTTTTGAACCTTCACGGCTTGGGAAATTACGAGTTGTATGACGAACTGAGAATGCATTATTTGCCGGTGTATCACCTGCACCAAAACAAGGTCCGCAGAATGCTGTTTTAAGATTTGCTCCAGCCGCCATAAGCGTTGTGATAGCACCTTTTTTCACCAAGTCCATATACACTGGTTGCGAAGAAGGATATACAGATAAAGTATATTCTTGATTACCAGTTGTAGCGTTTTCTAAAATATGTGCAGCTTCCATAATATTTGAATATGTACCACCTGCACAACCAGCAATTATACCTTGCTCAACCATTAATTTACCGTCAACCATTTTGTCAACCATATTAAATTCAACGTGTGCATCGCCACAAAAAGCTTTAGCTTCTACTTCGATTGAACGTAAAATATCGCCTAAATTCTCGTTCAATGCATCAATTTCAAATACATTGCTTGGGTGGAAAGGCATTGCAATCATCGGTTTTACTGTAGATAAATCAACGTAAACCATACCATCATAATATGCAACATCTGCAGGATTTAATTCTTTGTATTCCCCAACTCTTCCGTGTTGTGCTAAGAATTTTTTTGTGTCATCATCAGTCGCCCAAATTGAAGTTAAACAAGTAGTTTCTGTTGTCATAACGTCGATACCATTACGATAATCTGTATACATTGATTTAATACCAGGTCCTACAAATTCCATAACTTTATTTTTAACGTATCCATTTTTGAAAACCGCACCGATAATTGCAAGTGCAATATCTTGTGGTCCGACACCAGGATTTGGAGCTCCATCTAAATAAATACCAACTACATCTGGGTAGTTTACATCGTAAGTATCACAAAGAAGTTGTTTAACAAGCTCGCCGCCACCTTCACCAATTGCCATAGTACCAAGTGCACCATAACGAGTATGTGAGTCAGAGCCTAAAATCATTTTTCCGCAACCAGCCATCGCTTCACGCATATATTGGTGAATAACAGCAATATGGGGAGGTACGTAAATACCACCGTATTTTCTAGCTGCTGACAAACCAAAAACGTGGTCGTCTTCGTTGATTGTTCCACCAACTGCGCATAGTGAATTGTGACAGTTTGTAAGTACGTATGGCATTGGGAATTTTTCCATCCCTGATGCTTTCGCCGTTTGAACAATCCCAACGAAAGTTATATCATGTGATGCCATTGCATCAAATTTTAATTTAAGTTTTTCCATATTTCCAGAAGTGTTATGTGCTTCAAGAATTGAATATGCTATTGTCCCTTGGCGAGCAGTTTCACGTGTTACTTCGCCTTTTCCTTGAATAGAGCTAACATCGGTAACTATTTCTGTTCCGTTTACTAAATATGCTCCACCTTCGTATAATTTAACCATTATAAATCCCCCGTTTGTAAATCAGTGTTTAAGCCATTTGTTTTATTATACTACATCTTTTATAAATTTTCAATACTAAAGTAATAAAGTGACAAAAAAATTTTATTGTATAAAAATAATTAATTATGCAAAAAGGAACGTATTTCTACGTCCCTCAAAAATTTGTATTTTTTATTAATCGTAAAATTTATAAGCGCCTTCTAGTGCGTGAATTAAGTCTACTATAATAGAATTATACGGAGTTGGTACACCATACATTTTAGCTTGCTCTACAATTGCCCCATTAATGGCATCAATCTCCATTTCAACGCGTTTTTTTCTATCTTGATACATAGATGAATAACCATCACCAGCATCATAACACACTTTCTTCACCATTTCCAAAGCTTCACGTCTATCAAAATATGTGCCATCAGCCTCAGCCACCTCTACAGCTTCATAAATCAATCTTTTTGCAAAATCCCAAGCATATTTGTCCTGAACCATATATCCAATAGGTGTTTCAATTAGTGCTGTGAAAGTATTTACCGATAAATTTACGAAAAGTTTGCTCCAAATTATACGTTGGATATCGTCTGAAATACATATTTCAAAACCACATTCTTCAAATGTATTTTTTATAACTTCCAGTTTGTCAGTTTGGTTGTGATTGCTACCGATAGTTGTAGCTCCGGTTGCAGCGTGACGAGTTTTTCCATCGCCTAAATTTACTGCATTATATTTACTAGTTCCAACAATAATATTGAGTGGATCTATATATTGTGCAATTTTCCTATCATTTCCAGCTCCGTTTTGCAGTGTCATAACTAATGTATTCTCGTGGAACAACGCTTTATTTTGAGCCAACGCTTGTTCAGTATAAGTACTTTTCACGAAAACTATAATTAAATCTACAACTTTATCGCAATTTCCTGATAAATATGCTTTAACATTAGAGAAAACTTCGCTAGAATTATCATTTTGTTCTATAATTATTCCATTTTTATTCAATGCATCAACTTGTGGCTCGTATGAATCCACCATTATTACATCGTGTTTTTTACTCAAGTAACCACCGTAAAGACAGCCCATAGCACCCGCGCCAATAATTGCAATTTTCATAAATTTCTCCTTTACTATTCTGTATAATTTGATTGTATATCATATAATTTAGTTTGTCAACAAAAGTATTTTTGATTCATTTCGAGCTAATCTTTTAAATTTATCAGCTATTGCAAAATCAAAAAGTAAATGATATAATTTTGATTATAAAATAAATTTTAAGCTAAGAAGGTTTGTATATGATAGATAAATTACAAAAAATGATAGACGATAGTAAAAACATAGTGTTTTTCGGTGGCGCTGGTGTTTCTACCGAAAGTGGAATTCCAGATTTTCGTAGTGTTGACGGTTTGTATAATCAAAAATATAAGCACCCACCAGAAACAATATTGTCACACGATTTCTATATTCGTCATACTGATGAATTTTTCGAGTTTTATCGCGACAAAATGCTATTTTTAGATGCAAAACCTAACATCGCACACGAAAAACTTGCAAAACTTGAGCAAGTTGGTAAGCTTTCTGCAGTAGTTACACAAAATATAGACGGATTACACCAAAAAGCTGGTAGCAAAAATGTATACGAACTTCATGGTACTGTACTTAAAAACCACTGTGTAAAATGTGGTAAGTTTTATGATGTAAATGCTATAATTCGTGGTGAAAAATGTAGTTGTGGTGGAAATATAAAACCTGACGTTGTATTGTATGGCGAAGGACTTGATGACAACACTGTAAATGGTGCAATTCAGGCAATTTCATCGTGTGATATGCTGATAATCGGTGGTACATCTTTACTTGTATACCCTGCCGCTTCTTTTGTAAACTTTTATAAAGGAAATAAACTCGTTGTCGTTAATAAAAGCGAACTTTCAGTTAAAGCTGACTTGTCTATAAACGCCTCAATTGCAGAAGTTTTTTCGCAGATTAAAATTTGAATTTATTTAAAAATGAATAATATACACTGTGTCTTTTATTTTGAAGGGAGATATTATGAAAAGATGTGACTGGAAAAACTTAAACAGCAATCCAATTTACATAGAATATCACGATAACGAATGGGGCATTCCCTCTTATGATGACAATTATTTGTTCGAGATGATTTTATTAGAATCTTTCCACTGTGGACTTTCTTGGTTAATTATTTTACAAAAAAGAGAGCATTTTAGAACTGCTTTTGATAATTTTGATGCAAAAAAAATTGCTAAATACGACGATATTAAAGTATCAGAATTGTTAACAAACTCTAATATAGTCCGTAGTGAAGCTAAAATTCGAGCAAATATTCAAAATGCTAAGAGTTTTTTGAATATCCAACACGAATACGGAAGTTTTTGTAAATATATCTGGTCTTTTACCGAAAATAAAGTTATTTTTCGAAAAAATGATGAACTTTATTCAAAAAATGAACTTTCAGACTTAGTATCAAAAGATTTAAAGCGTAGAGGATTCAAATTTATGGGGAGCGTAACCACTTTATCTTATCTAGAGGCAATTGGAGTTTTGAACAACCATACTTCGCAATGTTTTAAACACATTGATGCATAATATGCATTTTTTTCTAAATGCTGAAAAAATTTTTCTTGCTTTTTTAATCATTTTGTACTATAATTATTTTATAAAATTATAAAAAGAGGTGCAATATGACTAAATCTTATTACTCAAGCGATGAAATTTACGCTATCCTAGAAAAAGAAATTACTTCGCTTTTGCTAATTCCTGGTCAATATATCAGTGAAACTGAAATCGCAAAACGCTTTGGTTTGTCAAGAACTCCAATTCGTGACGTCTTCAAAAAACTTGAATACAACAATCTAATTAAAGTAATTCCACAAAAAGGTACAATGATTAAACCAATCGATTTAAGTAAAATTTCTGAATATATGTTTGGTCGTGAAGCTATCGAAGTTGCCGTTATTAGCAAAATTATAAATTCAATAACTCCATATCAATTAGCAAAGCTTGAACTGTTTTTATTGGAACAAGATAAAATTATCAATGACGAATCAGTCCCTCTAATTGAGCGTGCTCATAAGTTTTTTGAAATTGATAATAGTTTTCATACTGAGCTTTTTAGATACGCAGACAAAGAACTTTTGTGGGAAATTTTCTCTATAAAAGCACCAGACTATCAACGTTTTCGTTGTGTTGTTGCTGAATATAGTAATCAAAATTCTTTACTTAAAATCTATAAACAACATAAAGAAATTTTAGTTTCTTTGCAAGAAAAAGATATGGATAAAGTTCATAAAATATATGCTACACACGTATATAATGGTATGGATTTTATTACTGATATTTTAGCTAACAAATCATCATATTTTATCATTTAATATATATTTGTAATTGTATACAATAAATCTTTAAAAAATTTGTTGAATTTTTTCGAAAAAAAGTATTGTTTCTTGTATACAAGTATGCTATAATATATATAAGAAGTTATGAAAAAACTTTTCATGCATTCTATTCTTTTTTATCATACAAGTATTTCGGCAAAAGCTCAACAGAAATGTTGGGCTTTTTGCTGTCTAAAAATAAATAATTTCGACGAAATAGGTTGTTTTTTATATTTTTTTCTGATACAATAAATTTAATCTCTAGCAACTAAGTATCGTAAATTCATTATAATTCAACAACTGTAACAAAGGAGGTATTATGACCAAGAAACAACTTCTTATGAAACTACTCAAAATTATTGATGATATTAAGCCTAATCCTGAGCGTACTCCGCTAACAACAAATTCTTTTGATCAAAATTTTTATAATCTAGAGAAAGATATTAAAATTCCTCCTACAGCAAGAACTCTTTTGGTTTTTTTGCTAGATGAAACAAATACTAATCAACGTGCGCTAGCAAAATACCTCGGAATTACTGCTCAAGGCATATCTGATGTACTTACTAAACTGGAACAACAAGGCCTTGTTTCACGCCAAAGAGGAGAAGTTTATAATGAAAATTATATAATTCTCACTGAAAAAGGCAAACTTTATGCACTAGATTTCGATACAAAAGTTAATGAACATTCAGAAAATTTATTTAAAAACTTCTCCGAGCAAGATGTATCTAATTTCCACGATTTACTCAGTAAACTTTCTATCGGTATGTAAAATTCAAAACTTTATTTTTATCCAAACAAAATCAAAAGCGATGCCGTTAACGTTAACGACATCGCTTTTTTTAATAAATATTACCATTTTCTCTGTATTTACGCCATACATTTTCAAAAAAATCGTCCTCAGTTGGTATTTCACGAACTTTTCGCCAAGAAAAATCACAAGAATTTTCAGAATAACAAACTTCTTGAATTTTATCCATAAGCGAACCATCTTCTAAAGAATATGTGAAAATATCTGATAATTTATCATATGGTTTAAATCCATTAACATCAAAATAAAGTGCCGAACCACGACTTTTCCCGCCTTTTTGTATATAATCACTCATAGCCTCAAGATACACAAATTGACAAATTAATGCATCTTTATAACGAAAGGCATACGATAAATCAATCATCGAACTTGCTTTTACATCATTTTCAAAGTTTTCAAGCTTATTTTTAACCACCGTTAGTAAATTTTCAATATTTTTTTGATTACGTATAGCTCCACCAACAGCACTCATTTCAATAGCACTTTCGTCCCACAACTCTTTAACATTGCATTCAGTAGATGTAATATTTAGTGCTAAATCAATCACTTTTTGGATTTTATCAGCATTATCAGTATAAAAATCACTATTTTCTTGTGGTTTTTGTGTTAGATTTTTAGAAATATACTGCGCTGCACGAGTAGAACCAACTTGTCCAGCATTAAGCGCACTCCCACCCGGACGATAAACTCCGTGACTAGCTGCTACCTCACCAACTGCAAAAAAACCTTCGACATTAGTTTGCCACCATTTATCAATACCAAGGCCACCATTATTATGTTGTGCACATAATGCAATCTCAAGTGGTTCACTAGTTAAATCGACGCCTTTATCTAAATAAAAATCAACTGCTGGTTTATTCATATGTAAAAGTCTATCAATTGGTTTTCCGAATGTTGCACCAGCTTTTTGAAGATATTCAAGAGCCTCTGCACCCATCGTATCAAAAGGAACATCTAAATCGTTAGGATTTGCACGGAAATCCAAGAAAATACGTCTTTTTTTGATATAAGTTTCAATATAAACTAAAATATCTATAATCGATGACCCTTCAAAGACTTTTCGACAGTCAAATGGCCATTGATAGCCTTTAAGGAAAATTTTAGATAGCATTTCACCTTGATTTTCCTCGAAGAAATCATTTAAAAACTCACGTTTATCATTTCCATCAGCATCAGTTGATACAAATTTAGGAAGGACTTGCATATACGTGCCAGAAACGTTCCAACGTGGTTTTACAGATGCTAATCCAAATTGCCACTCAGTTAAGTTCTTGCCTAAAACTCCAGCTTCAAAAGCAAGTCCAGTAGCGCCAAAATGCCCAAAAGGAAATACCGAATCAGCGTACATTCCAGCTGGTCCACCAGTAGCGAAAACTACATTTGTACAGTTAATAATTACAAATTCACGCTCAGTTGATTTTATATTCAAACATACTAAACCATTAACTTTTTGGTCTTTTGTAAGCACAGATACGACTTGATATCCATCAAAAATCGTAATTTCTTTATCGTTTACTGCTTTTTCTAGACATTCCGTCATTTTTTTGCTGGTATATGGTCCAACTGATGTAGCACGTCTTCTTGGGTCGTGGTCAGTTTTATAACCTATGTATTCACCGTAGCGATTTACTGGAAAAGGAACTCCCAAATCACAAAGTTTTAAAAAGCTCATTGTAGAGAGTGCCGCCTCACAAAGTGCTATGTCACCGTCTACGCAACCTCCAGAAAATAAATTTTCAGCTAAACTTAAAACTGAATCTGGCTCATCACCTGAAAGTGTTAATTTATAATAAGTTTGCTTGTCTGAACCTGTATTTCGCGATGTTCCAGCCATCACGTGATCAGTTACGATTGCTATATCTTTTTGTCCGTATGAAAAAAGCCTGTCCGCTGCATTAAATCCAGCTGCGCCTGTACCAACGATAACCGTATTTAACGATATAATTTTCAAGCCATTTATGCAATTTATTTCCATAAAAACTCCTTTTTACAGTCTTTTAATATGAAAACCACCATCGATATCGATATAATTTCCTGTACTGTATGTAAATTTATCCGAGCAAAATGCTCCAACTGCTCCAGCAACATCTTCTGGAAGTCCCCATCTAGCAATTGGAAAAGCACCTTCATTGAACATTTTTGTGTATTTTTCTTCAACAGTTGCCGTCATATCAGTCGCGATAACGCCTGGTCTAACTTCGTAAACGTAAATTTGTTCAGATGCTAAACGGTCTGCATATAACATAGTTAGCATCGAAACTCCGGCCTTTGAAACGCAGTATTCTCCACGCGAAATTGAAGAAACCGTTGATGAACACGAGGAAATATTAACAATAGAACCACGTTTTTTCCCTTTAATCTCTTGTTTAATCATTTGTTTTGCAACAAGTTGTGTTAAAAACATATTCCCTTTTGTATTTATTGAAATAACACGGTCAAAACTTTCTTCTGTCATTTCGAGTAAATCTGCTCGAACTAACGGAGCGACACCTGCATTATTTACTAAAACATCGATTTCACCAAACTTCTCAATTGTAGTGTTAACTAGATTTTCTCGATCTTCTTTTATAGCAATATTAGCTTGTACATAAATTGCCTCTATATTTTTTTCTTTTAAAGAATCCAGTGCTGGTTGTGCTTTCGAAGGTTCAGAAACACCTACAAGAACGATATTATGTCCTTGCTCACCTAATTCCAAAGCAACTGCAAAACCTATTCCATTTACACGTCCAGAACCTGTTACTATAGCTGTTTTTTTCATAAATTTTCTCCTTAGTGAGCGCTTTCACGAGCGTCTTTGAATAATGGAAGATAAACTTCGCTATCACGAATTACGCAACCTGTTCTACCATGGTCACGCATAATTTGTGTACATTTTGAACACGCAATACAACATTTTGCAGGATTCATTTCACCATTAGTAATAACTTCACGAGGTGCATCTGGATACGCAAATGAACTTCTACCAAGACCTATAAACGAACATCTACCAGCTGCTAAATTAGCTGCACCGATATGAGGAATAAATTGACGTAACCAAGAATATCCGTTACCAATTACTGGTATATCTCCAGCTGCAGCTTGGATTTTTTCGGTTAATTCAAATAATCTATTTGCACTTTCAAGTGGATGTTCAGTTGGCATTTCAGCACCAATTACTGGCATATCGAAAGGACGAGTTACATTTGGGAATCTGAAATATGGGTTACCAGCAGAGCTTGAAAGTAAATCTACGCCTGCTTCAACCATTAATTTCACAAGCATTTCTGGTTCTGTGAAGTCATATTTTTCAACATCGTCTTTATCTACGCCGAAACCGTATGGATACGGATGTGCATCATAAACATTAAATCTAGATGCTACAATAAAATCATCTCCAACAGCTTCTCTTACAGCCTTAATTGTGTCAATTAAAAAGCGAACACGATTTTCAAATGAACCACCATATTTACCGTCTCTTGTATGACTTGCAAGAAGTTCAGAAACTAAATATCTGTGACACGCTTTAATATCAACGCCATCAAACCCAACTTCTTTTGCTAAAAGTGCA
Source organism: Clostridia bacterium (assembly GCA_044426345.1). Classification (GTDB taxonomy): domain Bacteria; phylum Bacillota; class Clostridia; order Oscillospirales; family Butyricicoccaceae; genus CAYJLC01. Next base: position 34,378 of record JAWXUP010000004.1, read on the forward strand.
GAATGAACGTATTTTTCAGTTAAACTCTCAATGTATTCATCAGTAACAACTGGGTCATTTTCACTTCTGCCAACACGTGGGTCTAACAATGGGTCATTCTGTGGCACAAGTGGTGCTGGAGCATCAATAGGGCGTGAATATCTACCAGAATGAGTAAGTTGTAAAACATTTACAGGTACAAAGTCATCACCATTATACTTTTTAGCCTCAGCATTAGCCTCGTCTACCATCTTTTTAAATGTTTCTTTATTTTCATCTGTAAGCATCATTTGCAACGGATTTGCTTTACCTTCTGGTACAACAGCACAAGCTTCCCACCATAAAAGTCCTGCCCCACCTGCTGCGAAACGATTGTAACGTCTTTGAACAAGTTCTGATGGACTACCATCTGGATTAGAGTCGCAACCTTCCATTGGAAGAACTGCAAAACGGTTTGGAGCTACTTTATTTCCTACTTTTAGTGGTTGTTTTAAAACTTCGAAATCACAAGATAAAGGAATGTTTGCTCCTAGTTCTTCAATTTTCGCTGAAATTTCATCTAATGTTTTAAAATTAAATTTTTGAAATTCTGCCATGTTCTTAACCCTCCATAATCACATATTAATTATGCAAATTTATTTCCTCTTTATTTTATAAAAAACCATATATACAATATTGTACAATTTTTTAGGTATAATGTCAATTATTTTTCGACATTTTGTATACAAGATTATTTATTATGTGAATAAATTTTTTGTTCTGGTTTTTTATTTGATATTTTAATGACAGTATTCAACTTATTTAACAGTAGCCATTCTTTCATAATTAAATTATTAACCATAAACTGAGAATCCTTAAAACAATCCTCAATTTGCGAAAAGCACACTTCTTTACAAGAAAAACGCTTAACGATTTCTTGCAATTTTTCACCCTCTGCATTCAAAATATGTGCCATCGCCATTTCTTCAAGCGCAATCGACTCTAGCAAGTCAATTACTGTTTCATCAAGATTTGGACGATTTTTTCCTTCTGGTATCTGTGGCATTCCCATAAATTCACTCTCCTTTTTATTATTCTATGAAGTTTTTTCTAAAAAAGAATAAAAAAATCTCTAAAAATCTATTTTTCAGACTTTTAGAGATTTTTAAATGGATTTAGCAAATTTGTTAAATAAATTAAAATTCAATAATCATATCGTACCAAACTGCTCCACCGTGTTCTGATTTTGAAACACCTAAGTTTACAAAACCAAATTTTTCATAATATTTAATTAACTGCTTTTTACACGTAAGAATTACTCCCTTTTTTCCTCGTTCTTGCGCAACTTCAATCAGCGTTGTAAGCATTATTTCTGCTAAACCCTGTTTTTGATAGTCAGGAAGAGTGCATAATCCAAAAACTGATTGATAGTCATTTTCTTTATTATGTAATTTTGCATCGTGAAATAATTCGTCGAAAATTGTCTTGCTGTTTGTTACGCAGCCATTTACCATAGTTACAATTTCTCCGTCCATAACACCTAGCAAAAAGCTTTCTGGGAAACTATCAATACGTTGCTTAAACGATTCTTTGCTAGCTGCCTCCATTGGTGGAAAGCACGATGCTTCGATATATGTTACACGGTCTAAATCATCTATATTTGCTTGTCTAATCTCAAAAGTCATATTTTTCTCCTTATCTGAGCAAAAGAACAGAGAATTTCTCTGTCCTCTTGATAGTTTACTAAAATTCAGCTGAACCAGTTGTTCTTGGGAATGGGATTACGTCACGGATATTTGAAACACCTGTCATATACATAATTAAGCGTTCAAATCCTAGACCAAAACCTGCGTGCTTTGTACCACCGTATTTTCTAAGGTCTAAATACCACGAATAGTCCTCAGCTGTAAGTCCCATTTCTTCGATTTTTTGGAGCAAGATGTCATAACGCTCTTCACGTTGCGAACCACCTATAATTTCACCAACACCAGGTACTAGCAAATCCATTGCAGCAACAGTTTTGCCGTCTTCGTTCATTCTCATATAGAAAGCTTTTATTTCTTTAGGATAATCAGTTACAAAAACTGGCTTTTGGAATATTTTCTCAGTTAAATGACGTTCGTGTTCAGTTTGCAAGTCAATGCCCCACGAAACAGGATATTCGAAAATATCACCCTCTTTTTGCAACATTTCTATTGCTTCTGTATAAGTTACGTGTCCGAATTCAGAATTCACAACTGCATTTAAACGTTCAATCAATCCTTTATCGTAAAAACTATTGAAAAATCCAAGTTCATCTGGGCATTTTTCTAAAACTTCTGAAAGTACAAATTTCAACATATCCGATGCAAGTAACATATCGTCATTTAAATCTGCAAACGCAATTTCTGGCTCTATCATCCAAAATTCTGCAGCGTGACGAGCTGTATTAGAATTTTCAGCACGAAAAGTAGGACCAAAAGTGTATACATTTGAAAATGCCATAGCCATACACTCTGCAGACAACTGCCCTGAAACCGTAAGGCTAGTTGCTTTTCCAAAGAAATCTTGGTTAAAATCAACTTCACCTTCTTTGGTTATCACTGGATTTTTAGCATCTAATGTTGTAACTCTAAACATTTCACCTGCACCTTCGCAGTCTGAACCAGTTATGATTGGTGTATGAGCGTACACAAAACCACGTTCGTTGAAAAACTTATGAATTGCATATGCAGCCACCGAACGTACTCTAAAAATAGCACTAAAAGTGTTGGTTCTAGGACGTAAATGTGCTATAGTTCTAAGATATTCTAACGTGTGTCTTTTCTTTTGAAGTGGGTAATCTGGTGTAGATTGCCCTTCTACTTCGATGCTATTTGCATGAATTTCAAACGTTTGTTTAGCCTGTGGTGTCAGAACTATTTTACCGTTTATTTTGATAGCTGAACCAACGTTTAATTTGCTGATTTCTTTGAAATTATCGATGATGCTATCTTCAAATATAACTTGTACATTTTTAAATGTCGAACCATCGTTAAGTTCGATAAAACCTAGCGATTTACTAACTCGCATTGTCTTAATCCAACCGCAAACCACCACATTTTCGTCTTGATTTGCTTGTAAAAATAATTTTCTAATCTCTATTCTCATTCTATTTATCCTTTCGATAATCAATAATATGATTATACTATATAACTAAGCTTTTGCCAACTATTTTTGACATTTTTGCTAAATTCCTCTCGCAAAGCCTTTCCCAATAACTTCCGGCGAGCTATTTATAACTATAAATGATTTATCATCAATAGCTTTTACATACGAACGTAATTCTATTGCTTGACCTCTAGATAGTGCTGTAAGTAACGCTGTTTTTTGAACACCGGAATAAACTCCGACACAATCCCAACGCGTAACACCTCTTTTAAGCGTATGTATGATAAATTCCTCAACCTTTTCACGCTCTGACGTTATGATAATTGCAATTTTTTTAGTGCTTATATTTTCAATAACAATATCTACAATAAAAGATTTGCCTATAAGTCCTAACATCGAAAAAAGACAAGTTTCTATATCAAAAACTATCAATGTTGATAGTGAAATAAAGAAATCGGTAATCAAAAGTGCTATTCCAATATTCAAATTGGTATATTTTCGCAAAATCATAGCGATTATATCAGTTCCACCCGAACTTGCACCACTTGTAAAAATTAGTGCCGAACCAACAGCTGGTAATATAATTGAAAATACAAGCTCAAGCATTTTTTGGTTTGTTAGTGGACTAGCCATCGGTACATAAATCTCTAAAAATTGCGTCAAAAGTGATAAAACCACTGTACAGTAAACCGTTTTCAATCCAAAACCTTTATTTAAGAATGCAAATCCTAAGCCTAAGAATAAAAAATTAAAAAACAGCATTGTAGTAGCTCCCGAAAGTTGCGGGAATATTGCTGGAATTACGACTGCAATACCACTGACGCCACCAGTTGAAAAATTATTAGGGAATTTAAAAAAGTAAATTCCGACAGACATTAGGACAATCCCTAAATTAAACACTAAAAAATCTTTAATTTTTTGCATATAAAATACACCTACATATATAAATTTTGTCACAATGTACAGTATAACATACTTTAGCGATTATATATTGACAAATTGTAAATTTTTTTGTCTAATATAAAAAAAGCCAACGTAATTATACGTCAGCTCTGCTTATAACAAATTTTCCTACAATCTGTTTTTTATTTAGACCAAAATATTCGATATCTCTTTCATCGTGTGTTATCAATAAAATCGATTTCTCTTTAGCGATTTCCTCAATAAGTTTCATTATATTTTGTTTATTTTCGACGTCAATTCCATAAAATGGTTCATCTAAAATCAAAAACTTAGCTTTGTGCATCATAGCCCTTGCTAGCGCCACACGTCGTTTCATTCCACCACTAAGTTCTCCAACGACTTTATCATCTGAAATACCAATATTTTCCAGAAAATTTATTGCTTGTATACGTTTTACATCGTTGTTACATAGCAAAATATTATCCGAAGGTTTTATGCACTCAATCAGTCTATCTTCCTGAAAAACAACAGAAATTTCACTTGGTAGATTTATAATTTCACCACTATCGCTTTCAATCAAGCCCAAAAGAATGTTGATAAGCGTTGTTTTTCCAGATCCATACACTGCTTTTATAGCTGTTATCCCCTTCTCATCTATGCTAAAACTAACATTTTCAAGAACTAATTCGTCTTGGAAACTTTTGTATAAATTTTTAATTTTTATCATTATTTCATACCTTTTTTCAAAATTATACGTTGCACTTTATCTAAAAGTTTAATAAAAATCTTCTCAAGTCCTATGCTAATAAATATAGTGGTTATCGTCCACGCGAAAACATCTCCTGTTTCCAAAATAACTTTTGCTCGCTGAATTTGACCACCAATTGTATTGCTAGAAATAGCGATAACTTCAGCTGCAATGCCAGATTTCCAGCCTATTGATAAGCCTAAAATCAAGCTTGAAAAAATTATCGGCATCATTTCTGGAATATATATGTAGATAATTTTCTTAACTTTTGACAAGTTATATACTTTTGCCATTTCAAGCATTTTATTGTCTACCGTGTCAATTCCTTCGTAAATATTTGAATAAAATATCGGCAAAACCATAATAAATGATATAAAAGCAGGCAAATCCTTAGTTTGAAACCAAAAAAGTGCTAAAATGATAAAAGATGCCACAGGAGTAACTTTAATTACATTCATCGGAGGTGCGCACAAATTATAAATTATTTGATTTTTCTTCGATAAAATAGCAAGCAAAGTACCAACGAATGCGCTAAATGCAAATCCTACAAAGATTCTAGAAAATGTATTCCATATTGACCAATAAAAATCAGCCTCGCAAATCATTTCCAAAAGGCGCATAAAAACAGTCACAGGAGATACTAAAAGTATGTCCTGTGATACGATTACACTTAAAAGATGCCAAATTATGACCCAAAAAGTTATATATATGAACTTATTTTGAGTAATAGAAGTCTTCACCTGGCAATGCTCCTCCGATTGACGTAATGTTTTGTTCGCCTAAAACTTCAAGATATTTTGAAAGTTTTGTTGCCATTTCTTCACCATCAATATACGTAATATTACAGTTTGGAATTGCAACTTCTGCGATTTCTTTAGTTAAAATTTCGTATTTTTCAGTTAATTCTGCAGTTGCTTCAACTTCTGAATTTGCAAGTGCTATAGAATTTGCATAATCTTCTAAAAATGCATCTAAGCTTTCTTTATTTTCTTCTATAACTTCGTTGCGAACTATTAATACACCTGTAATCATTGTGCTTTCAGTGTCTAATTTATCCCATTCCTCAGTTAAATCAAGAGCTACGTGTATGTCTGGATTTTGAGCAATAGCTGCAGAAACATAAGGTTCTGGAAGAACTCCGATATCTGCTTGTCCTGCTGACATAAGCGCAACTAATTCTGCGTGTTCTGTTTTGAATTCAACTTCAACTTGGTCGGCTATTCCTGCAGTTTCTAGAATGTAATTCAAACCGTATTCTGGTGTTGAACCCTGACCTGTTGAGTAAATGTGTTGACCTGCTAGGTCTTCGATAGAATGAATTTGGTCTGTAACTTCCACAACGTAAATTACGCCTAATGTGTTAATTGCAACTACAGAAATTCCGCCTTCAGTTTTGTTATAAAGCGTTGCTGCTAGGTTTGCTGGAATTGAAGCAATGTCGATTTCGCCTTTAACAACTGCTGCTACAACTTCATCTGGTGCACCGAAAATAGTATAATCGTGCTCCTCTTCTTCCATCATATTTAGAAATCCAATTGCTGTAGGTCCACTTAAATTCGCAACAGCGAACCTTGCGTATTCGATTTCTTCTTCCGAAGTTTCAACTTCTGGAGTTTCAACTTCTGGAGTTGTTTCAACGCTCTCCACTACAACGTCTGGTGTTTCAACTGTTTCCACAGTTTCTGTTTGTGTGCTACAACTTGCAAGAATTAATGCAGATGCAAGCATAACGGTTAATAATTTTTTCATATTAAGTCCCCCAACTTTTTATTCTTGTTTATTTTATCACAAAATAACTATACTGTCAACATTTGATACCTAATCTTAATAAAGACAAAAAATTCGTCTATTTAACCTAAAAAAAGAGTGTATTTTTTACATAAATGACAATTCAATTAACTTGATGTTTAAATTAAATTATAGTATAATTTATGTATACAAGTTTATTAAAATTTAAAAAAGAGGTAATTTTATGAAAGAATTTATGTGCAAAGATTTCTTACTTTCAACTAAAACAGCGCAAAAACTATATCACGAATACGCTAGCTCTTGCCCTATTATAGACTACCACTGTCATATAGACCCACGAGAAATAGCTGAAGATATTCGTTTTGAAAATATCACTCAAGTTTGGCTTGGTGGAGATCACTATAAATGGCGTTTGATGCGTACAATGGGTGTTGAAGAACAATATATCACTGGCGATGCTCCAGACCGTGAAAAATTCCAAAAATGGGCTGAAACTTTAGAGCTTGCAATCGGTAACCCACTTTATCACTGGAGTCACGCAGAACTTAAACAATATTTTGGTTATGATGGCATATTAAATTCTCAAACTGCTCAACAAGTTTGGGACATTTGCGTTGAAAAATTAAAAGAATCGAATATGTCAGCACGTGGAATTATAAAACAATCAAACGTTGATGTAATTTGCACTACCGACGACCCTGCCGATTCTTTAGAATGGCATAAAAAAATCGCTGAAGATACTTCTTTTGATGTAAAAGTTTTACCTGCTTGGCGTCCTGAAAAAGCAATGAATATCACTGGCTCTACATATTTAGATTATCTAGCTGAGTTAACTTCTCTTACTGATATCAAAGTTGATTCCTTTAAAAGCTTTATTTCAGCACTTGAAATCCGTCTTGATTATTTCCACGCTAACGGTTGTAAACTTAGTGACCACAGTGCAGAATTTGTTATTTATCAACCTTGCACTGCTGATGAAATCGAAGTAATTTTTGCAAAAAGACTTAATGGCGAAACTTTAAGTTCTGCAGAAGTAATGACTTTCAAAACTATGTTTATGCTTGAAATGGGCAGAAACTACTGCAAACGTGATTGGTCAATGCAACTTCACTTCTCTTCTGGTAGAGATGCTAACAAAAAAATGTTCAATCAAGTGGGTTCTAATACTGGTTTTGACTATATTTTAAATCTAGCTCCTGCTCAACAAATGGCTGATTTTTTAAGCGATTTAGCATCAACTGATGACCTTCCAAAAACTATTTTATACTCTTGTAATCCTAACGATAATGTAATAATTGACACTATTATGACTTGTTTCCAAGATAGTTCTATGGTTTCAAAAATGCAACACGGTAGCGCTTGGTGGTTTAATGACCATAAAGACGGTATGACTACTCAAATGGTATCACTTGCTAGCACTGGTATGCTTGCAACTTTCATCGGTATGCTTACCGACTCTAGAAGTTTCTTATCTTACGCTCGTCACGAATATTTCAGAAGAATTTTATGTGATTTAATCGGAACTTGGGTAGAAAATGGTGAATATCCAGAAGATTATGTTGCTTTAGAGAAAATCGTTAAAGGCATTTCTTACTACAATGCAAAAAATTACTTCAAATTCTAATTTAACATCAAAATAATAGAACAAGGCAAGAGAATTCAATCTCCTGCCTTGTTTCTGTTTGTCGAAAAACACATTTTCAAAATATACTTTTTCTAAAATGTGTAAATTTTTTTATTTTTCTCGTCTACCTCTTATTGATAGTGTATCTTTTATCTCGGCAGACGCTCGCCGCGTGGCTGATACTTTGGGACGTCCCAAAGTATCCAAAAGACGAAAACACAGCTTGTTTTATCAGCAAGAAGGAAATTTTCCGCTGCGTAAATAATTTTTCTCTGAAAAATTTTTACTTTGCTAACTTTTGCATTCAAGACATATTTTAAGGTTAAGGTAAGTTTTGCTTTTGTGCAATATTTTTTAGCTCGTCACTTTTTCAACAGTCTGAACAAGGCAAGAGAATTCAATCTCCTGCCTTGTTTTTTTATGAATTTTTATATTAAATATTTTTCTCAAGCACAAAAATTGCAAAATCTAACGTAACTTCTAGGTTTTCTAGACTATCTAGTTTCAGAGCATCTTCTTTTGAGGTTTTAAACGCATATGGAGTCATATGAAAAAGATGTTTTATATCTTCATTTTGCTCAATACAAGCTTTATATGTTACTTTTATTTTATCTTTTACTACAAAATTATGAAAATCGTGCTTATCTTCATCATTTTTGTATGGATTATCATAAACTTTTGCTTTAAGCTCAAATAAATGCTCATTGCCAGCTACAACAATTATAGCCCTACCTTTATCGCTTAAAATACGTGCAAACTCTTCGTTTGCTGTTGGTGCGAAAATACTGGTCAACGCATCTATAGAATCCGTTTGAATCGGTAAATCAAAAACACTACCCACAAAATATTGCGTATTTTTATCTTGTTTCGATGCATAAATTACAGCGTGTTTTGAAATATCCGTAGCAAAAGAACGTGAATTTTTAAGAGAATTCGCTATTTTTTTAGTGTAATACCCTTGACCACAAGCACAATCTAAATACGAAATATTCTCTTCAACTGAAATTATTTCACAAAGTTTGTCTGCAAGAGGTTTGTAATAATCACGACTCAAAAAATTAGTTCTAGCACGCACCATTTCTTTATTGTCGCCAATATCATCTCCAGATTTTGATGAAATTAGCAAGTTAATATGTGAGCTTTTTGAGATATCAAAGCTATGTCCGTTTTGGCATAGGTATCTTTTTTCCTCTTGAGTAAGTTTTTCTTTGCATTTTGGACAAATTAGCATTTTGTTCTCCTTAAAGTTCATTTTCAAATATAATACCATATTTTTCTAAAAAAATCAAACAAAAAGTGCAACCCTTTTTTGAGTCGCACTTTTATATTTGAATAATTAGCCTACAATAATCATACGGATTGCTCCTCCGTTTGCTTGAGTTTGGTCATAGTAGAACGTTGCGTTGAATAAATCTACATCGTCAAAGTTTGTTACAACTGGAGTACCTGAAACAAGTGTGTAAACAACTACATCTGTTGAAAGAGTATGTTGTTGACCGTTTTCAAATGTGTAATTGAATTGACTTACAGATTTCAATGATGAACTAACAGCTGTTAATTTTTTCATTTCATCTATGTCTGAACCATCAAATTTAATACGCATTGGTCCTTCAGAAACTGAATTATTTGCTGCTGAAACATTTTTCGTAACTGTAGCTCCATTTAAGTCATAAGTGTAAGATGTAGAACCAGAAGTAAATCCACTACTTGTGCTTGATATATCGTTAACTGTAATGTCTGTCATATAAACATAATCGTCAGCATCGTTTGTAACGTCATCTAAGATAATGCTCGAAATTTTACCTTCTGTGTTATACGCAAGATATAAAATATCATCTTTAGCAATTTTCACATTGTGAAGTCTTGATGCAATGATTTTTGTAACTTCACCGTTGTCATTTACATCATAAATTTTAACAGTTGATGAAACATCTTCACCGTCGAAAGTCATAGTTGTTGCATTAAAAGTACCAGATATGATACTTGAGAAACTTTTTTTAGTAAACTCACCTTCGCTAGAAATTTCGTATAATTTACCAATGTAATCTTCGTAATCTTTATCGCAAGTATATTCGAACATATCACCGTCTGCTGTAAGCATTGATACGAAGTAACCGTCTTCATCTATACCAGCGTCAGTAATAATACCAACTACAGTTTGATTTGAGAAGTCGATTAAAGCACCGATATCGCCGTTTTTATCAAGAACACAAGTTACGTAATCGTCAACTGCGTATCCATCGAATGATACTGCCATTTTAGCAGCCATTGTTGATAATGAATATGTTGTGCCAGAAATTGTGATTGAAGTTGGAGCTTCGATATTAGGGCTGATATCTTGAATTACACCAGAAACTTTAGAAGTATATGCATAAACCATTTTTGATGAATCATTTACATAAACTAAAGCATTAATTGGTACTGATGTTGCAGTTTTACCATCAACATATATTTTGTATCCACTAAAACTATTTGAAGATGTAGTCAAATATGGATCTGCAAATTCTTCTTCAAGAACATCAGAAAGTGTTAATTCATCTGTATTATATCCTAAAGTGCTAGAGTGAAGAACGCCTGAGCTATTTTTTATATTCATAGCATTGTAAATAATAACTGCTGTGTCGCCACGAGAAATCGTATTGCCAGCTGTTACATTTACATCATCAAGTAATCCTATACTTTTTGCATAGCTCATTTGACCAGTTGGATAAGTACCTGTAAAGCTTGTGTATCCTAATAAATTAAGCACTGCTGTTACAACTTCTTCAACCAAAATATCTTGGTCTGGTTTGAAAGTTCCGTCTAAATACCCTCTCAATAAACCATTATTTACAGCTGTTGTAACATAAGGCGAACACCAATGTGATGAACTAACATCAGCAAATGGTGAAATGCTAGAAAATACAACGTTATCTTTATATTCAGATGCTGTAACTAATATTTTTGCCATCATACCACGAGTTAGCGTTTCATTTTCTTCAAAATCTCCGTTATAATAAGTCATAATGTTCATATTTGATAAAATGTCTTGCTCATAAGTACCTGCAAAACTTGGCACAACAAGTTGCGAAACAAGTGCACCAGCAAGTAATAAATATTTTAATCTTTTCATAAATTTTTTCTCCTAATCATATCTAAGTGCATCAATTGGATTTAGTTTTGATGCTTTAAGCGCTGGGAAGTATCCGAAAAATATACCGATACCCGATGAAATTACGAATGAAACTATAATACTTGGAATTGAAATCGCAGCCGACATACCAATAACTTCGCCGACTATAATTGCTACTACAATGCCCAGTACAACGCCTATAACACCACCACAAGCACTTGTAACACCTGCTTCGATAACGAATTGCGTTAAAATATCTTTTCGTTTACCACCAAGCGATTTACGAATACCAATTTCACGAGTACGCTCTGTAACTGATACGAGCATAATATTCATAATACCGATACCACCAACGAAAAGCGAAATTCCTGCGATACCAACAAGTACTAATGTTAACATATCAGTAAGCTCATTAACTTCGTCCATTGCTTCTGCCATTGATGAAATAGAATGGAAGTCATCGCTTTCAAGTTTTTCTATGTAGTATTCTTCTATTAAGTCCATTGTATCATAAACGTCAGCAATTGCAACATAAATATAAGTTGATGGAATACTAACACGTGAAATATTTCCTGCCGATGTATATGGAATTACAAACATATCATCCGAAGACATTTCTGTCGAGTCTGCTTGTTCCTCGAAAACACCGATTACTAAATAACGTTCACCATTTACTTTAACATAATCCCCCACTGCGCTCATAGAATTTCCGAATAATTCAGCAGTTAGATATGAACCTAATATGATAACTTTTTCTTCATTAACAACATTAATATAATTAAGTCCTGTGCCATATTCAACTGCAAGGCCCATCATATCAGCATAATCTTCTGAAGCACCTGTACCAATAGAGATAAGGGACGTGTCACCATATTTAATGGTAGCCGCCGTTGAAACTATAGGAGAAACTGCAGAAATCATATCTGAATTTTCTTCAACGAACTCATATATTTCATCAGCATCTAGTCGTCTTGAATACAATGGATGCGAAACTGTCGCTGTAATTTGGTCGATACCCATTGATTCGAAAGTGGACATCATAGAGGTTGAGAAACCATTAATTAATGATACGATAATAATAACCGACATAATACCAATGATGATACCAAGCATTGTCAATACCGCACGCACTTTTGATGACATAATACTGGCAATCGCCATTTTAAAAGATCTAGTGAACATCATAATCTTCACCACTTGTGTCCGACACAATCTTTCCGTCAAAAATTTTGACTACTCGCTTAGCTTGTTTTGCGAGGTTATTATCATGCGTGATTAGCACGATAGTATTTCCTTCTTCGTTAAGCTGTCTTATAAATTGCATTACCTCAACACCCGTTTTCGAGTCAAGCGCACCTGTTGGTTCATCGGCAAGGATAACTTTTGGATGAGTTGCAAGGGCACGAGCTATCGATACCCTTTGTTGCTGACCACCAGATAATGTATTTGGAACGTGTTTTACACGATTTTCAAGTCCTACTCTTTCAAGAGACTCCATAACACGTGCCTTACGTTCTTTTTCTGAAAGTTTCGTATAAATCAGTGGAAGTTCCACATTTTCATATACGTTTAATTTTGTAATCAGATTATATTGTTGGAAAATAAATCCTAAAAACTGATTTCTAATTGCTGCAAGTTCGTCATCTTTTAGGGTAGAAACATCTTTCCCGTTTAAGTAATATTCGCCATATGTCGGAACATCTAGTGCACCTATAATATTCATTAAACTAGATTTACCAGAACCAGACGCACCAACGATTGCAACATATTCACCTTCTTTTATATTAAGAGTAATTCCATCAACAGCACGAACTTCGCTTTCAGCATTACCTTCATGATAAATTTTGTAAATACCTTTTAAGTCAATCATATAGTGTCCTCCTTATCTCATACCCATGCCGCTAGATGACATTCCAGATGGCATTCCAGATGGCATTCCACTACTCATACCTGAGTCCATGCCGCCCATCATTCCCATTTCCATACCAGCAGCTGCTGCTTCAGTTCCACCAGTAACTACTAAAGCTTGAGAATAAACCGTTGTACCTTCTGATAGTCCCGCCGTAACTTCAACCGTTGTACCATCTGATACGCCAGTAGCTATGCAAAGGTAAACGTAACCTTCGATTGGACTTGGTTCTGGAGAAATTGTTCCTGGTTCGCCAGAATCTGACACTTCATAATTTGCAGCATCAGCTTCTGAAATTAACACAATATTGCCACGAGAAACATAAGATGATGGAATTGTTACAACATCAACCGCTTGGTCGATAACGATGTCAGCAGTTACGTTCATACCAGGAAGTAAACCATCTGTTTCTTCGATAACTACAACGATTGGATATGTAGTTACACCCGACATAGCTGTACCGATAAGACCGATACTTTCGATATAACCGATGTATTCTTTGTCTTCAATTGCATCTGCCACGATAATTACTTGAGAATTTTCGTCTATTAATTGGATATTTGATTCGTCAATTGACATTTCAAATTTAACTTTTGACATATCCGCGATAACAGCCATCGAGTCGAAACTTTCAATTGTATCACCAGCTTTGTATGATTTTGACATTATAGTACCAGTGATTGGAGAAGTGATGTCGTAATCTTCTAAACTATCAAGTGTCTTTTCATAGCTTATTTGTGAATCTTCAAGTGTTAGAGTAGCATTTTGCACTGTTGTGTCCATATCATCATCATATGCAACTGCTATAATTTGATTTGATGTAACTTTATCACCTTTAATAACATTAATAGATGAAATATCCCCCGAGGTTCCAGCTGTTACAGTTTGTGAAAATCTGTAACCAAAATCACTAGTAGCAGCGCTTGAGTAACCATTAATAGTTGCCGAACCTGTGTATGCATCTGTTAAAACACCAGGGTTTGTTACATTGATTGCAACTTCAGTAACTCTAGAACCTGTATCTGAAATATATGTGCTATTTGATATAGTTCTTACTGTACCTGTAATTGTTTCACCAACTTCTTGAACGGTAATATACGCTGTGTCACCTACGCTGATATTTGCAACATCTGTTTCATGGAACGGAAGTGTGATTTCCATATTTTCTAAATCAAGAATATAAGCAATTTGAGTGTTGCTTGAAACTGTATCACCTAAAATTACGTTAACTTCCATAACAGTTCCTGCTGTGCTCGTTCTAATGTTTAAGTCTGCAACAGAATCCATAACAGATTGATATGTGTTTTGCTGTCTTGTATAAGAGTTCGCCGCTTGAGTTAAGTTATTTTCAATTTCAGATGAGTCAATATGATATAGAAGTTGATCTTCTGTAACTTCATCAGATAATTCGAAATAATCTTCTAAGATTTCACCATCTACTAAAGATGATATTGTGTAAGTTTCGTATGCTTCAATTGTACCCGAGCTGTCGAGTAAATTTTCTACTGTGCCAATTGTTGCTACACTTTCACGCAGTTCAACAGTTACTTGAACTTCTGTTTCTTTAAAATAAGAGTACGCTCCAAAACCTATCGCTGCCACGAGAATAACTGCTATAATTTTTTTAATAGGCAATTTGAATTTTTTTGTTTTTAATTTTTCCATTTGAACCTCCAAATAAATTTATGTTAGTTTTAAATTTACCTCACCTTTCAATTTACTATTGCTATCATACTATATTTCACTAGGAAAATCATCGGAAATAATGTGGCAACATTGTGGCAACGTAATTTTTCACAATATTTTACTAGTTTAATAGGCAATTATGTGGCAATTTCGTGGTAAATAAAATTTTGCTATAGATTTTCATAAAAATATGTTATACTATTGACATAAATAAAAGTTAAATTAATTTAAAGGAAATTGTTATGAAAAAAATTTATATTGCAGACGACGAAAAAAACATAAGAAATTTAATAAGCAGTTTTCTTAAAAATGATGGCTTTGAAGTTACAACTTTTGAAAGTGGCGACGATTTGCTTAAAGAATTCAACAGAGTTCCTGCTGATATGCTTATTTTAGATATAATGATGCCTGGTACAGATGGCATTACTATTTGTTCTGAAGTTCGTAGCATACATAATGTACCTATAATTATAGTTTCTGCAAAAGATAGCGAACTCGACCGTGTGGTTGGAATTTCTATGGGTGCTGACGATTACTTGGTTAAGCCATTCTCTCCTGTTGAACTTGTAGCTCGTGTTAAATCTATTTTCAGAAGAATTAATCTAAGTACTACAAAAACAGAATATTTGCAATTTGGTAATATCAAAATAGATATAAATACTAGAATATGTACGAACCGAGACAACGTTATCGATTTAACGCCTACAGAATTTGCTCTAATGGCGTATATGTTTCAAAATTCTTCACGTGCTATATCTCGTGAAGAACTACTTAAAAATGTATGGAAATTTGACTTTGATGCTGATACACGTGCAACAGATGACGTTTTAAAACGTTTACGCAAAAAAATAGCTAAAACTAATGTAAAAATAGCCTCTGTATGGGGATTTGGATTTAAGCTGGAGGAAATCAATGAAAACGCTTAAACACAAAATTTTAGTACCTCACTTTTTCATTATTATAATGATACCAATTTGTATTTGCCTAATTTTAAATATCGCTATAAAAGGTTATTCATCTAAGGCGTCTAAACAAGAGCTTATGGAAGTTGCAGATAGCGTTGATAAAATTTTCACAGCCGTTGGTTTTAACCCTTTAAGAAATGAAATTTTAGATGAAATACCCGAGCTTACAGACTTTGATATAATAAGAGCTTCTTTACAAGCCTCTCAATTTTATAACAACACCGAGTTCTTTTTATATTCAGAAGACGGCACTGTACTTATTTCTCAGGGCGAAAAAGAGTCGATGTTAAACGATGTTGTAATCCAATCAGCTATCATGTTGCTATCAGATGCTCCCGAAGATAAAATAGAAACTTTTAAATATGGCTTAAATGATTTTCATGTTTTGTATAAAAAAATGAGTCAATCGTCTAGCATAATGATTTACGTATCTTCCGGTCACTACACGGATAGTTTTGTTTCAATAGTAAATATCGCCCTAGGAATTATCAGCCTAATATTCACGAGTTTTGCGTTGTATTGCTCGAGCAAAGTTGCAAACAGCCTGTCTACCCCTATTGTTGATTTGTCAAAAAAAGTTAAGCTTTTACATTCTGGTGACCAAGTTGACATAGATAACGAGGCAGACTGTTTAGAAATAGTGAATTTAAAACACTCGATAAACTCCATGAGTACAAGGCTTGATGAATATGATAAAGCGCAAAAATCTTTCCTTTTAAACGCATCTCACGAGCTTCGAACTCCACTTATGAGCATCGGTGGTTATGCTGAGGGGATTTCTAATGGAATTTTTGACAATCCTCAGGAAATGGCTGACGTTATACTTGAAGAAAGCAAGCGTTTGAATGTTTTAGTCGATAAATTATTAACCCTTTCTCGTATCGAAAATAACGTTCTTTCTATCGAAAAAATCAATTTATCAGATGTAATAAAAGATTATGTGCTAAAAATGAAAGGTTATGCTTTAAATCACAACGTTGATCTTGTTTTAAATATTGCTAATAATGAGCTTGTTATTTTAGCCGATGATAGTATGTTAGCTCAAGCTGTTATAAACATCATTTCAAACTGTACACGATATGCAAAAACCTCAGTAACTATCGACGTATACAAAGATAGAAAAATGGCAGTTTTACGCATACGAGACGATGGTAACGGTATTGCCCACGAAGATTTACCTCACATCTTTGAGCGTTTCTTCAAAGGTAAAGGTGGAAATTTAGGTCTGGGTCTTTCAATTAGCAAAACTGCTGTTGAATATATGAATGGTACTATCGAGGCGTATAATAATTCAGGTGCTGTTTTTGAAATCCGATTTGATTTGATAAAATAGACCTTGATATTTAAAGATAATTTAAAAACCCAATTAGATTTTGAAGTCTAGTTGGGTTTTATTTTGTGGTAATTACTCATCATCTGCCCAAGCAATAGCACTTCGCACTGCTCTTTTCCAGCCTTTAATAAGTTGTTTTCTCGTATTTTCTTCCATTTTTGATTTAAAAGTAGTGCTTGTAACGTTATTTTCGAGAATTTCATCAACATTTTTCCAAAAACCAACTGCAAGTCCAGCAAGATATGCCGCACCCATTGCTGTAGTCTCCGTGCAAGACGGACGATTTACGTTTGTATCAATCAAATCAGATTGAAATTGCATCAAAAAGTCATTTTGACACGCTCCACCATCAACTTTTAGTGAGTTCAAACGCACTCCACTATCTTCTTCCATAGCTTTTATTATATCAAGAGTTTGATATGCAAGGGATTCGAGCGTAGCACGTACAATATGATTTTTATTTGTACCACGAGTAAGTCCAACCATCATTCCTCGTGCATATTGATTCCAATGTGGAGCTCCAAGACCTACAAAAGCTGGCACAAAATACACACCGTCAGTAGAGTTGACTTTGCTTGCTATTTCTTCGCTGTCTGCCGAATTATTTATCATATGTAATTCATCACGTAGCCACTGGATAGCAGCTCCAGAAATGAAAACCGAACCTTCAAGTGCATATGAAACTTTTCCATCAACGCCCCACGCAATCGTAGTTAGCAAACCATTTTTAGAATTTACAGGTTGTTCGCCTGTGTTCATCAACATAAAACCACCTGTTCCATAGGTATTTTTCACATCACCCATCGAAAAGCACGTTTGTCCAAAAAGAGCCGATTGTTGATCCCCAGCCGCACCTGCTATAGCAATTTCTTGACCAAAAATAGCTTTGTCTGTATAGCCATAAATGCAAGAAGAAGGTTTTACCTCTGGTAAAATTTCACGTGGAATATTTAAAAGTTGTAGTATTTCCTCGTCCCATTCTAACGTATGAATATTAAAAATCATCGTTCTCGCTGCGTTTGAATAGTCTGTAACATGAACTTCACCTTTTGTTAAGTTCCAGATAAGCCACGTATCCACCGTACCAAAAAGCAAGTCTCCGTTTTCTGCTTTTTGTCTAGCACCGTCAACGTTATCCAAAATCCACTGAATTTTTGTAGCTGAAAAATATGCATCAACTAGTAATCCAGTTTTTTGACGTATCATTTCACTATGTATTTTAAGATTATCCGACATTTCAGCAGTTCTTCTACATTGCCAAACTATCGCAGGATAAATTGGTTTTCCTGTAGTTTTATCCCAGATTATAGTAGTTTCACGCTGATTTGTAATGCCAATACCAGCGATTTCACTAGGAGTTGCACGTACTCTAAGCATAGCCTCTTGCACGACACCCATTTGCGAAGACCAAATTTCCATAGGGTCATGTTCTACCCAAGATGCTTTAGGATAAAATTGAGTAAATTCCTTCTGTGCTTGTGACACGATATTACCGTATTTGTCAAATAAAATGCATCGACTACTGGTAGTTCCTTGATCGAGTGACATTATATATTTCATCTAAAATTCTCCTTTTATGCTAATTCTCCACTGAATTTCAAGAAACAAGCACCCAAAATTCCAGCATCATTGCCTAATGTTGCACGAATTATCGGCGTATTTTTAACACTACCCATAGGTTCTAACATTTTTGCAACTTTCGCGCGTACAGGATTTATCAATAGCTCCTCTTGTACAGAGATTCCTCCTCCGAGCATAAGAGCATCTGGACGATATGTCATAATCGTGTTGTAGCAAGCAATAGCTAAATATTCACCATAAATTTCAAGTGTTTTTAATGCTTTTTCATCACCTTTTTGTGCACACTCGAAAATTATTTTACCGTCAAGTTTGTCGTAATCGCCTTCGCACTTAACGTGCATCGCTGATTTATCATCAACATTTTCACGTGCAAAACGAATTAAAGCCGAAGTTGATACATAAGTTTCGACGCAACCTTTATTACCACAATTACATAATATTCCATTCGGGACTAAAGTTAGATGACCAAGCTCAAAGCCTATTCCATCGCCTCCACCAAAAATTTTACCATCGTAAATTACACCTCCACCAACACCCGTTCCAAGCGTTAACATCGCCATACTTGACAAGTTGTCAGCTACCATAAGTTCCCCAAAAGTCGCAGCATCTGCATCATTTGCAATATAAATTTCTGTATCGATAAATTTTTTCATATCACTCACTACGTCAACATCATACCAACCTAAATTGGCTGCCATAACAATTTTTTTAGTTTTCGCATCTATTATTCCTGGCACACCAATGCCAATACTTTCCAGATTTTCAAGTGATATATCGTTATTTTGCAAAAATTCAATAGAAGTTTTTGCCATATCTTCGATAATTTCTTCATAAGGACGCTTTGCATTAGTTTTTATAGAATGCTTTACGAATAAATTCTTATTTTCATCAGCGACACCAAATGCAATATTTGTCCCACCTAAATCTATACCTAAGTAGTATTTCATTATTTTTCTCCTGTAATAAAAGTTTAGAACGCCAATTAGCGTTCTTTTTTTCGTAACGATATTATGCAGACGGTGGGAGCAAGCCCCCACCCTACATTTATTTAATATTCATCTCTATTCAAACAATGTTTTAGAAAATTCTCTTAAATCTTCAAGTTTGCTGTTTGCTTCTTCTAGATTATCTGCTTTAAGCAAGATGTATACTTTAACTTTTGGTTCTGTACCAGATGGTCTGATAATAAATTGCGTTTCGTCAGCTAAGTCGAAAATTACAACGTCTGAACCTTCCATCTCCATTTTTGTAAATTTTTCAAAGTCATAAATATAACCATCTTTAAAGTAACGAATTTGACGAACTTTTGTTCCACAAATCTCTGGAATTGGATTTTCACGAAGGTTTGACATAATTTCTTTAATTTTAACAGCACCTTCAGAGCCAGCAAGCGTAACTGCAATAGTTTCTTCAAGATTAACTCCATACTCTGCATAAAGTTCTTCAAGCACATCAACTAATGATTTACCTTGAGCTTTGTAGTACATAGCCATTTGACAAATTAACGCAGTCGCTGTTATAGCATCTTTGTCACGAGCGAAGTCGCCTACTAGATAACCATAAGATTCTTCAAGCGAAATTATAGCATTCATTTCTGGTTTGCTATCAATAAGTTCAGCGATAAATCTAAATCCTGTGAAAGTTGAATAGCAAGGAATGTTATTTTTAGCACAAATAAAATCTACAAGTTGACTAGTTACAATACTTTTAACAACCATAGGATTTTCAGGTAAATTGCCACGTTTTATGATATAATCAACCAATAAACAGCCTGTTACATTACCTGTAAAGTGTATAAACTTGCCTGCTTTATCGCGTGTCATAATACCAATTCTGTCAGCATCTGGGTCGGTAACTACAACTAAATCTGCATTTTTTTCTTCAGCAATAGCAAGACCTGCAACGTAAGAACCCATTTCCTCTGGATTTGGTCCTTTTGGAAGACCTGGGAAATTACCGTCGATTACCATTTGTTCGTCAACTTTATATACGTTTTTAACACCCACTTTTTCAAGTGCCAATGGTGCAAGTTTATGCCCTGCTCCGAAAAGTGGTGAATAAACCACTGAGAAATCATCGCAAACAACTTCAGTAGTCATTGCAAGAGATTCAGCCATAAATGCATCGTTTGTTTCATCGCCTAAAAGTTTAATCATTCCACTTTCAATTCCATCTGCAAATACAACATCATTATATTTAGCAAGAATGTCAAGCTCACCCATTTTAGCTGAAATTTTATCAGCCATAGCGTTGTCAAGTTGAGCACCATTTTCCATATAAACTTTGTATCCGTTATATTCTTTCGGATTGTGGCTAGCTGTGATATTAATACCAGCAACTGCTTTATAGTGGCGAATTGCAAATGAAACTAGTGGAGTTGGACATAATTCTTCAAAAATATATGCTTTAATTCCGTTTGATGCTAAAATTTCTGCACAAAGACGAGAAAATTCAATACTAAAGTTTCTGCTATCATAACCGATAATTACAATCGGAGTTTCATCGTAAGTTTTTTCATTTAAAATATCTGCAATTGCTTTTGTAGTTTGACCTACAACAAATCTGTTAAATTTATTAAGTCCAACGCCCAAAATTCCACGTATTCCAGCAGTACCAAAGCTTAATGCTCTGTAAAAACTTTCGAACTTTTGTTTTTCATCTAAGGCTAAAAGTTCTGTTTTTTCTGCCTCTGTTAAAGCGTCACTATTTATCCATTTTTCAAATATTTCCATTGGTTTCTCCTTAATTTTTAACTAATTTGTCTGTAACGAGTTTTATCATTTCTTTTTTATATGCTTCAACGCCTGGTTGGTCGAAAGGATTAACACCAAGAACATAAGCTGACAAACCACAAGCTACTTCAAAGAAGTATACCATTTCTCCGTAAGTTTTTTCGCTAGTATCACTTATTTTGATAAGAACATTTGGTACGCCACCTTGAATATGCGCCGCCGCTGTACCTTCCATCGCCATAGTGTTTATGTCACTTAATTTTAAGCCTTCAAATAACTCAAGACGAGTGAAATCTTTGTTGCTATCTTCTATTGTTAGTTCGCTATTATTATTTTCAATATGTACGATAGTTTCGAATAAATTACGTAAACCATCTTGAATATATTGACCCATAGAGTGTAAATCTGCAGTTAAATCAACTGATGCTGGGAAAATACCTTTTTGGTCTTTGCCTTCACTTTCGCCGAATAATTGTTTCCACCATTCGCCAACAAATCTAAAGCGTGGTTCATAGCAACCTAAAATTTCGGTTGTTTTACCATCATTATATGCTAAATTACGAGCTGCAGCATATTGCATAGCAGGATTTTCTTCTGAAGATATCAAAAGTTTTGCTCTCATAGAAATAGCACCTTTAACTATTTCTTCAATATCAATACCAGCACAAGCAATTGGAAGTAAACCTACTGCTGAAAGCACTGAAAATCTACCACCAACATCGCCATCTACAACATAACTTACGCAGTTGTTTTTATCAGCAAATTTACGTAAATCGCCACTAACTGCATCGGTTGTAACGTAAACTCTTTTTGTCCATTCATCAGCATATCTTTGTTTAAGTAATTGTTCGAAGAAATGGAACGAAATAGCTGGTTCAGCAGTACCTCCTGATTTTGAAATTATATTTACAGAAAAATCTCTGTCACCGATAATACCAACAATTTCATTAAGATGGTCTGCGCTTATATTATTGCCAGCAAAGAAAATTTGCGGACAACCTTTTCTATCTATTATATTATAGTTTGGAGATTTCATAACTTCAATAGCCGATCTTGCTCCTAGATACGAACCACCGATACCTATAACAACTAATACTTCGGATTCCTCACAAATCTGCTTAGCTGTATCCTTAATTTGTGGTACAATTGACATAATGTTTTTTGGAAGGTCTATCCAACCTAAAAAATCATTACCTTTACCAGTTTTCGCAAATAAAGACTTATGTGCTAATGCAACTTGCTCAAACATTGCTTTTTTACTCTCATTTGAGTAAAAACCATCAAATTTTTCTAAATTAACTTCGATTCCCATCATTGCTCTCCTTACTATTCTATAAATATTGCAAATTTTAGATTTACTTAATAATATTATACTAATTTTTTACACAAAAGTCAAGCATTTACAGTCAAATTGAAACAAAATTTCATTCATTTATAAATATTTTTTTGTGTAATAGTAATAAATTTTTTCAAATTTTTGCACCATTGTTTTATTTTAAACAATATTTTTTACCATTTTTTGCATTTATATGCATTTATTTTACAAAAACCTTTCTTTTTGCTTTGTGTAAATCTACATATTTTGCCACAAAGTTTTTTCATATTTGTTTGACAAAAAAGTGCTTTTATGTTAAAATACTTATGTAATTTAAATAAAATATTTATAATATGTTTTAAATTTATGTTAATTCTGCTTAAATTGATTAATAAAATATGTATAAATTTTTTCGTGAAGTTATTTAAAACTTTTAAAAAGGAGCAGTGTTTTTATGGCTAAAGTAACCAAAAAAGAGGCTTTTAATTATAGTACATATCTTTTCCACGAAGGTAATAATTCTAAAGCGTACGAACTTATGGGTTGTCACTACGGCAATAAAGGTCGCAAAAAAGGATATATTTTCCGTGTTTTTGCACCAAATGCAAAGTCTGTGTCTGTTGTTGGGGATTTTAACGACTGGAATAGACAGAAGTCGCCTATGCAAAAAATTACCGATAACGGTATTTGGGAACTTATAATTTCCGAAGCAAATCTTCAAGATCATTACAAATACAGCATCGAACAAGTAGACGGAAAAGTAGTTTTAAAAGCAGATCCTTATGCATTTGCCAGCGAGCTAAGACCAGACACTGCCTCTAAAATTTTCGAGTTAGAAGGTTTTGAATGGACAGATGACGAATGGATTGAAAAACGTAAAGCTCAAAATCATTTTGAACGCCCTATTAATATCTATGAAGCACACTTAGGCTCATGGAAAATGCCTACTGATGGTCGCGAATTTTATTCTTATCGCGAAATAGCGGACAAGATGATTCCTTATGTAAAATCTATGGGATACACTCACATTGAACTTATGCCAATTATGGAGCATCCTTTTGATGGTTCTTGGGGTTACCAAGTTACAGGGTATTTTAGCGCTACTGCAAGATATGGCTCACCACATGATTTTATGTATTTTGTAAATAAATGTCATGCAAACGGTCTTGGTATAATCCTAGACTGGGTTCCTGCTCACTTCCCTAAAGATGAGCAAGGTTTATACAAATTCGATGGTACTTGCCTATACGAATACTCCGATCCACTAAAAATGGAACACAAAGGTTGGGGCACTCGAGTTTTTGATTATGGTAGAAACGAAGTTCGTTCGTTCCTTATGTCTTCTGCAACTTACTGGATTGAAATGTTCCACATTGATGGCTTGAGAGTTGATGCTGTAGCATCTATGATTTACCTTGATTATGAACGTACCGAATGGCGTCCTAATTCAAAAGGTGGCCGTGAAAACTTAGAAGCTGTTGCTTTACTACAAAAACTAAATGAGCTTGTACTCACTTCTTATCCTGACGTTTTAATGATTGCCGAAGAATCAACTTCATGGCCTATGGTTACTCAAGCAGGTTATAAAGGTGGTCTTGGGTTTAATTACAAGTGGAATATGGGTTGGATGAACGATATGATGGACTACGTTATTGTTGATCCTTATTTCAGAGGTGGTTCACATCATAAAATCACTTTCTCATTTATGTATGCTTTTTCAGAAAGTTTTATTCTTCCAATTTCTCACGACGAAGTTGTTCATGGTAAAAAATCGTTATTGAATAAAATGCCTGGTAGCTACGAAGATAAATTCGCTGCATTACGTGCATTTTATGGGTATATGATGGCTCATCCTGGTAAAAAAATGATATTTATGGGTAGCGAATTTGGACAATTTATCGAATGGGATTTCGAACGTGGTTTAGATTTCTTCCTGTTAGATTATCCAAAACACAAAGAAATGCAAAATTACGTTAAAAAATTAAATAAATTCTACATAAAAACCAAAGCTCTTTGGGAAAACGACCTCGACTGGAGTGGTTTCTCATGGATTTCTGCTGATGATAAACAAAATAGTGTTATAGCTTGTCGTCGAATTGCAAAAGATGGTAGCGAAGTAGTTGCTGTTATCAATTTCACACCTGCTCAACACGAGGTTTACTCTATCGGAGTACCTTTTAAAGGCAAATATAAAGAAGTATTCTCATCTAATGCCTTTGAATTTGGTGGTACAGGCTATGTAAATGACGCAAAACTAGTAACAAAATCTGTTCCATTACACGGATACGAACAATCAATTGATTTAGTTGTCGGACCATATACAGCAACATTTTTAAAATTCGAAAAATAAAAAAGAAATATAAAAAAAGAACTAGAAATATGAGGTGGTTATCATGGCAAAGGAATGCGTAGCAATGCTATTAGCAGGTGGACAAGGGAGCAGACTTTATGCTCTAACAAACAAAGTGGCGAAACCAGCAGTTTCATTTGGTGGGAAATATAAAATAATAGACTTCCCTCTTTCAAACTGTATCAACTCTGGCATCGACACTGTTGGGGTTTTAACTCAATACGAACCCCATAAATTAAACTCTTATATCGGTAGTGGTATTACTTGGGACTTAGACAGAGTACAAGGTGGTGTGTATACTTTACCTCCATATCAAAACTCTACAGGTTCTTCTTGGTATAAAGGTACTGCTAATGCGATATACCAAAATATCGCTTTTATAGATGAATACGAACCAGAATACGTGCTAGTTTTATCTGGCGACCACATTTATAAAATGGACTACTCAAAAATGATTAAAAGTCACGCTGAACGCGGTGCAGATGCTACAATCGCAGTTTTAGATGTTCCACTTGAAGAAGCGTCTCGCTTTGGTATTATGAACTGTAATCCAGATGATAGCATTTATGAATTTGAAGAAAAACCTGAAAAACCAAAAAGTACTCTTGCCTCTATGGGTATATACGTTTTCAACTGGCAAGCTCTTAAAAAATACTTAATTGCTGACGAAGCTAAAACAGAAACTTCAAACGACTTTGGTAAGGACGTTTTACCGGCTATGCTTAATGATGGCTTGAAAATGTGTGCTTACAGATTTGATGGATACTGGAAAGATGTTGGTACTATCGACAGTTTATGGGAAGCAAATATGGACTTATTATCACCTACTTCTGGTCTTAACCTAACCGACGAAGACTGGAAAATTTATGGTAAAAATACTGCCTCTCAACCACACTACGTTTCAAGTACAGGTAGCATTTCTCATAGCATTGTATCTGAAGGTAGCGAAATTTCAGGCGATATACATCAATCAGTAATCTTCAGAGATGTAACAATCGGCGAAGGTGCTACAGTAAACTACTCTATATTAATGCCAGGCGCTGTTATTAAAGATGGTGCAAAAATCGAATATTCAATCATTGCCGAAAACGCAGTTATTGGTATAGATGCCACAGTTGGTGCTATTCCATCAACTGATGAAAATTGGGGAATTGCAGTTGTTGGTCCAAACGTAAATGTTTGTGACGGTGCAACAGTTCCAGCAAGTGCTATGATAGCTTGCGATATTAAAAATAAATAAGGGGTGATTGAAATGAAAAATGTTTTAGGTATTATAATGGCGTTCGACAGAAGTAGTGAACTTCGTGATTTAACAGACGATAGATGCGTTGGAGCAATTCCTTTTGGTGGTCGTTATCGCATAATTGACTTTATGCTTTCAAATATGGTAAATTCAAATATAAACAGCGTTGGTATCGTTTTGCGTGACCAATATCAATCTCTTATCGACCACATCGGCAACGGTAAAGACTGGGATTTAGCTCGTAAAATTGGTGGCATTAGCATTCTTCCTCCTTTTTCTTATTCAAAAAGAGGTGGTCTTAAAACTTCACAAGGTACAAATGGTAAAATCGAAGGCTTAGTCGGTATTTCAGATTACATTAAAAAAAGCAAAGCAGAATATGTTGTAATTTCTGGTGCTAATATTATCACAAATATCGACCTTTCAAAAGTTGTAGAACAACACGTAAAATCTGAAGTTGACATCACTTGCGTTTGTACTCACATAAAATCTCTAAGCTCTTCAGATACTTATTTTGATGTAAATCCAGATAATTCTATCAAAGACCTTTGGATTGGTACTGAATATGCTGAAAACTACAGATATTCTGGACTTGGAATTTACGTAATAAAAAAATCTCTTCTTGAAAAATTAATTCCTATTTGGACTTCTCACAATATGAAATATTTCGAACAAGAAGGATTAACTCTAGCAATGAAATCTGATATCAAATTAGGTGCATATATCCACGATGCTTACACTAGAAAAGTTACAAATATTAGACGTTACTACGATGCTAATATGGACTTACTTGACAAAGATGTTCGTGAAGCATTATTCTTAAAATCTCGTCCAATCTTCACAAAAGTTCATGATGAACAACCTACTTACTATAGTGATAAAGCAATTGGTAAACAAAGTTTAATCGCTGATGGTTGTACTATCGAAGGAACTGTTGAAAATAGCATCATCTTTAGAGATGTTCATATTAAAGAAGGTGCTGTTGTAAAAAATTCTATCGTTCTACAAGGTGGTAAAATTTGTTCTAACGCTAGTATTTCAAACATAATAGCTGATAAGAGCGTTAACATTACTGAAGATAAAACTATGATGGGACACAGAAATTATCCTATTGTTATCGCGAAATTTACCGCAATTTAAGGAGTGGATTTATGAAAATATTATATGCTGCGAGCGAAGTTGCTCCATTTATAAAAACAGGCGGTCTTGCCGATGTTGCTGGTGTTTTACCTAACGTTTTGGCAAAGCAAGGCAATGATGTTCGCGTAGTACTCCCTCTTTATAGCAAAATTTCTGAGCAATACAAATCACAAATGTCACTAATCACTACTTTTTACGTTGACTTGTCTTGGCGTAAACAATATTGTGGCTTATACGAACTAGTTTCAAATGGAGTGACATATTACTTCTTAGATAACGAATATTATTTCAATAGAGATAGCTTATATGGTTATGATGACGATGTAGAGCGTTTCGCATTCTTCTCAAAAGCTATATTAGATATGCTTCCAACTATCGAATTTTGCCCAGATATCATCAATGTAAATGACTGGCAAACTGCTTTAGTTCCAACGTATCTTCAAGTTTATTATAAATTCGGCTATTTCTACGAAAAAATCAAAACCGTGCTTACAATTCACAACATAGGTTATCCTGGACAATTTGGCAAGGACGTTTTAGAAGATAGAATTGGTATTTCAAATTTCTTCTTTGACAATGGTTTTATGGAACTTGATGGTGATGTAAACCTTCTGAAAGCTGCAATTTTAAGTGCTGATGCAGTAAATACTGTATCTGAAACTTATGCAAGAGAAATTTTAACCGATTACTATGGTCACGGTTTGCAACACATTTTAAGAATGAACTCGCACAAATTACACGGCGTGCTTAACGGTTTAGACATCGAAACTTACGATCCTCAAACTAACAAACATCTTTTCCACAATTACAGCAGTGCTACTTTAAAAACTAAATTAAAAAACAAAAAAGATTTATTAAAACTAGTTAATCTCGAAGCACCTGACAAAACTCCAGTTATCGGTATCATCAGTCGTTTTGTTAGCCACAAAGGTTTTGATTTAATAGAACGTGTTTTATATGATATTTTGTCAACTGATGTTCGTCTTGTTGTTCTTGGTACTGGTGATTTTAAATACGAACAAATGTTTATAAATGCTGAGCGCGACTTCCCTTCTAAAATTTCTGTGAACATCGCTTTCTCAGAAGATTTAGCAAACAAAATATATTCTGGAGCAGATTTATTCTTGATGCCGTCTGTAAGCGAACCTTGTGGTCTAGCGCAGATGATTTCAATGCGTTATGGCACACTTCCTATCGTTCGCGAGACAGGTGGTTTAGCTGATACAGTTATTCCATACAGCAAAGATACCGACACAGGTGTTGGTTTTACCTTTACTAATATAAATGCACACGATATGCTTTATGTTATCAACGAAGCTTGCGATTTATATAGTAACGAACCTAAAGCTTTTGAAGAAGTTGTTAAACGTGCTATGTCACAAGACTTCTCTTGGGATAAATCAGCAAATGAATATTTAGCGATATATAACAAATTAGTTTAATTTAAGGAGCATTTTAATGAAATTTACCAAAACAGAGATTAAAAAAGCCATAAAAGGCAAACTCACAAGACATTTCAGTAAAGAAATCGACGATGCTACAAATAATCAAATTTTCAAAGCTTGTGCCCTTGTAGTTCGTGATATTCTAGCTGACAGAATGATGAAAATCCAAAATGATGCTGAAGAAAAAAATCCTCGTTTAGTACACTATTTATCAATCGAATTTTTACTTGGACGTTCGCTTGAAATAGACTGTCTAAACCTTGGAATGTTAAAACAAATGAAAGCTGCATTAACCGATCTTAAAATCAATCCAGATGATATCTTCGGTACAGAACCAGACCCAGGTCTTGGTAATGGTGGCTTAGGTAGACTAGCAGCGTGTTTCATGGACTCAATGGCATCTACAAACGTTGTTGCAAGTGGTTATTCTATCTTGTATCAACAAGGTTTATTCAAACAAAAAATCGTTGATGGTCATCAAGTAGAACTTCCAGATACTTGGTTAGATCGTGGTGATATTTGGCTTATCCCTGGACAAGTTAAAGAAACAAGAGAAATTAAATTCGGTGGTACTGTTGAAGAAAGTTTTGTTGATGGAAAAATGGTTCCAGTATACAAAGATTATACAGTAGTTTTAGCCGTACCTTATGATATGCCGATTTCGGGATATGACACCGAAAATGTTGCACGTTTACGTCTTTGGGAATCAAAAAGTCCTACAGCTTTAAATATGTCTCTGTTTTCGCAAGGTAAATATTTACACGCGCTTGAAGAACAAGCTATGGCAGAAGTTATTTCTATGGTTCTTTACCCAGAAAATAACCACCTAGAAGGTCAAGCTCTTCGTTTGAAACAACAATACTTTATGGTTTCTGCCTCTATTCAAGATATTACAGCAAAACATAAACTAAAATATGGCACACTTAGAAACTTCGCACAAAAAAATGTTATTCAAATCAATGACACTCACCCATCGCTTGCAATCTTAGAACTTATGCGTATTTTGATGGACGACGAAGGTTACGAATGGGACGAAGCTTGGGGCATTACAGCACAATCTTTCGCTTATACAAACCACACAGTTATGCCAGAAGCACTTGAATGTTGGAGTACTGAATTAATGCAAGCTGTAGTTCCTCGTTTACTTAGCATCGTAACTGCAATAAACCACCGTTTCTGCGAACAAGTTGTGCATCGTTTCCCTAATGAAGAATCAAAAGTACGTCACTTGTCAATTATCCAAGATGGCTATGTTCGTATGGCGAATTTATCAGTAGTTGGTTCTTTCTCTGTAAATGGCGTATCTGCACTTCACAGTGAAATTCTAAAAGAAGATTTATTCAAAGATTTCTACGATATGTACCCTGCTAGATTTAGAAATGTTACTAATGGTATCGCTCACAGACGTTGGTTATGCTTATCAAATGAACCTCTTTCTGATTTTATCACAGAGCTTATCGGCGATGGTTTTAAAGTTCACCCTTCTGAACTGTTAGTTCTTAAAAAATACGCTGACGATACTAAGGTGTTGGATAAATTACACGATATCAAGCAAATTAACAAAGAACGTTTAGCTGCCTATATCAAAGAAAAAAATAATATCGTTGTTGATACAAACTCAATTTTTGACGTTCAAGTTAAACGTATCCACGAATACAAACGCCAATTATTAAATGCATTAAACATTATTTATTTATATCAAAAACTATTAGATGACCCTAATTTTGATATGGTTCCTCGTACATTTATATTTGGTGCAAAAGCTGCTCCAGGTTACTATATCGCAAAAAGAATTATCAATTTAATCAATAGTATTGCTTTTGAAGTTAATAACAATCCACAAATTAAAGATAAAATCAAAGTTGTATTTATCGAAGATTACAACGTATCAAAAGCTGAAATCATTATTCCATCAGCTGAAATTTCAGAACAAATTTCAATTGCAGGACGTGAGGCATCTGGTACTGGTAATATGAAATTTATGCTAAATGGTGCTATCACTTTAGGTACGCTTGATGGTGCAAACGTTGAAATAGCTGAAGCTGTAGGCCCTGAAAATATCTTCATTTTTGGTAAAGAAACTCCTGAAGTTAATCATATTATTTCTAATAATCTATACAATACTTCAGAAATTTATTCACAAAATGAAAGTGTACGCAAAATTATGGATAAACTAACACAAGGCTTTGTTGATGGTCAATCTTATGGCGATTTAGTTCAATTGCTTATGAATAATTTTGATCCTTATCTTGTTTTAGGTGATTTCGATAGCTATATTGCAGCACAAGATCGTGCAAATACATTATATACTCTTCGTAACAACTGGCAATGTTGTTCACTTATGAACATCGCAAGCGCTGGTCGTTTCGCAGCTGACAGAAGTATTTCTGATTATGCACAAAATATTTGGAAAGTTCCAGTAAAATTTACTCTGTAAATTATGTGTGCTGGAGTAGGTTTTAATTATGGTTTTCAATTCAAGAGACGAGCAATATAAATTTCCTCTAGGTGCAGTCGCACTCGGAACAGATATTACATACAAGTTGAAATTCCCTGCAACATTCAATGTATCTAACGTAACCTTCTGCATAGCAAAAGATCGCGAAGAATTTATGTACTATAGAATGGAAGTATCTGAATTCAACTCAGAAGAAGTAGTTTACACATATGTATTCAAAGCTGACTTAGGTGTTGGACCTTATTGGTATCACTTTAAAATTACCACCGACCTTGGAGATGCTTATGTAAGTAAACATTTTGGTGGAGAAGGAAAACTCATACACGAGGCTTATTCTTTCCAACAATCAGTTTATGATGCTGAATATAAAATACCAGAATGGTATGGCCAAGGAATTACCTACAATATTTTTCCAGACAGATTTAATCGCACACGCGTTCCGAGAAAAATCGACGAACGCGTAGTGCATAAAAACTGGGATGATATGCCGGTTTATCTTCCTGATGAACACGGCGAAGTATTAAACAATGACTTTTTTGGTGGAAACCTAAAAGGAATTATTGAAAAACTTGACTATTTAAAAAGCCTAAACGTATCGACTATTTACCTAAACCCTATTTTCAAAGCATATTCAAACCATCGTTACGACACAGGTGACTATAAAACCATCGACAAATACGTTGGTACTGAAAAAGATTTTAAAGAGCTTTGCAAAAAAGCTAAAGAATTAGGTATGCGTATAATTTTAGACGGCGTTTTCAGTCACACTGGTTATGACAGTTTGTATTTTAATGCTAAAAATACGTATGACAGCGTTGGTGCGTTTAACTCAAAAGAATCGCCATATTACGATTGGTTTACTTTTGAAAAATGGAACGAAAAATACGCTGCTTGGTGGGGCATTTACACTCTTCCAGAAGTAAAAGAGATGAACGAAAAGTATCTTGATTATATAATCGAAGGTGCTGATAGCGTTATAAATAAATGGATTGGTCTAGGCGCTAGTGGTTGGCGACTTGATGTTGC
Source organism: Clostridia bacterium (assembly GCA_044426345.1). GTDB lineage: Bacteria > Bacillota > Clostridia > Oscillospirales > Butyricicoccaceae > CAYJLC01. The sequence goes on from JAWXUP010000004.1 coordinate 66,784, forward strand.
CGATGAACTGCCAGACGAATTTATCCATAAATTAAACGTTACTGCCAAAAAGAAAAATCCAGAAGCTATAGTTATAGGTGAAGTTTGGGAAGATGCCTCTAATAAAGAAAGCTACACTGACCGTAGAAAATATGTTTACGAACAATGCTTAGATAGTGTTATGAACTACGTTTTCAAAGATGCAATAATTCATTATATGAGAAATGGTTATGCGCAAAATTTCCGTGAAAGCATTGAAGTTTTAAAAGAGAATTATCCTCGTGATTTCTTTTATTCGCTAATGAATATCGTTGGAACACACGATACAGCTAGAATTTTAACCACACTTGTCGGTGATCACTTCCCTGAAAAATCAGATCGTGCTGTAGCCAGATTAACTCCTGAGCAATACGAAAAAGGTATCAAGCTGTTAAAATTAACTAGTTTAATTCAGTATACAATGCCTGGCTCACCTTGCTTATATTATGGAGATGAAGTTGGTGTTGAAGGTTACGAAGACCCATTGAATCGCACAACATACCCTTGGGGCAAGGAAAATGCCGAGTTGTTAAAATGGTATATATATTTAGGGCAACTTCGCGCTGACAATCAATGCTTAATTGATGGCGATATCAACTTTTTATACGCAAAAGACGATATAATTGCATATTCACGTGATTTAAATGGCAAAAAAGTCGAAATTTTCATAAATCGTTCCGAAGAGAAAAAAGAATTCTTCATAAATGATGAAATTTTCTTATTAGACGGTTTGGATTATAAAATAAACATCATTTAATAGTAAAATCTGATACGACGTAAGTTATATCAGATTTCTCTAAGTCAAAATAAGTGTGTCTACGAAAATCAGGGTGGACGGTAGCACGGTTCTGCCCTACGATATATCACCACAAAATGTAAAGGTCGGACTTAGCTATACTTATCTTAACAAGGAGTCGTATTTTATCAGGATGGAGTTAATTTACAATATGAAAAATAGAGCAGCAGGTATACTTTTGCACGTAAGTAGCCTTCCTTCAAATTATGGTATCGGAACTATGGGCAAAGAGGCTTTTAATTTTATCGATAAACTCGTAGAAAGCAAAATGAAATACTGGCAAATTTTACCTTTAGGCCCTACAAGTTTCGGAGATAGTCCATACCAATCTTTTTCAGCATTTGCTGGCAATCCGTATTTTATTGACCTTGATTTTTTAGTCGAGGAAAATCTATTATCGCAGTCTGATTTAGAAGATATAAATTGGTTTGATACAGAAGATTGCGTTTCTTATGAACTTTTATGGCAAAATAGGTTTGATGTGTTGCGAATAGCTTATGATAAAAAGGCTCATATGAATTCTCTGGACTACAAAAAATTCATTAAATCACAAAAATATTGGCTTGATGATTATGCAATTTTTATGGCTTGCAAGGCTCATTTTGATAACAAATGTTGGCTCGAGTGGGATGAAGATATAAAAAAACGTCGTGTAAAAGCTATGAAACACTATGAAAAGCTATTAGCAGATGATATAGATTTTTACAAGTTTTTGCAGTATAAGTTTTTTGAACAATGGTATTCATTAAAAAATTATGCTAATGACAAAAATATCGATATAATTGGTGACATTCCTATTTATGTATCAATGGATAGTGCTGATATTTGGGCTAATTCTAAATTATTTTTGCTAGATAAAAATTTAAATCCAAAATTTATTGCTGGTTGTCCACCAGATGCCTTTTCTGAAGACGGTCAAAAATGGGGCAACCCTCTGTATGACTGGAAAGCTTTAGAGAAAGATGATTTTTACTGGTGGCGCAAAAGAATGCACCTGTCATCAAAACTTTATAACGTAATTCGCATTGACCATTTTATAGGTATAGAACGCTATTTCTCGATACCAATTGACGGTATGGCGAAAGATGGATTTTACACTGAAGGACCTCGCAATAAATTAATTCATGCTATCGACGAGTCAATTGATGATGCACAAATTATTGCAGAAGATTTAGGTGTGCTTACCGATGGCGTAAGAGAATTGTTAAAATCTTCTGGTTACCCTGGAATGAAGGTCTTGCAGTTCGCTTTTGGCTCAGATGCTGAAAATCCATATTTACCGCACAATCATATAAAAAATTGTATTTTATACATAGGAACTCACGATAATGATACCATTTCAGGTTATTTATCAACGATTTCCGAGCAAGAATTGAAGTTTTTATTAAAATATCTAGATTGTTCTGACACTGAAAACATTGGTGATAAACTAATATGTTCAGCTTTTGCATCGGTTTCAGATACATTAATTTTACAAATGCAAGATATTCTCGGTAAAGATTCTACTTCACGAATGAACTTCCCTTCTACCACTGAGAATAACTGGTGTTTTAGAATGAGAAAAGACGACTTTAAAGACGTTCACACAAAAATGCTACGTGAATATTCCGAAACATATGGTCGAGAAAATAAATTTTAAATCAAATCAGCAGACGTTTGTTTGCTGATTTTCTATTTGTGTATAAATTTTAATCAAAAAACATTGAAAAATTCATTATAATATGGTATACTGCTTTTATATGATTTGTTTGAGCTTATTTTAAGCTCTTTTTTAATGACAAGAAAGGTTTATTTATGCTTAAAATAGAAAATTTATCCTTCGCTTTCCCTGATAAAGAATTATACGACGATGTGTCTTTTATATTAGACGACGGTCAAAAATGTGCTTTTATCGGTGCTAGTGGTAGTGGAAAAACAACGCTTGCTGATATGATTTTAGATACTGACAAACTAGTTTTTGACGGTAAATTAATCGTCGAAACTGAACAGAAAATCGGTTATATAAGCCAGTTTTATCATCTTGACCACGCAGACCAAACAACCGTTTTTGATTATATTTCTTCATATTTTGTGTCACTTCAAGATGAAATTGCTCAAATTTGCGAAGAAATGGCAACTTCTGAAGATTTAGATGCTTTGCTTGAAAATTACCAAGAAGCTTTAGATAAATTCGAAGCCCTAGATGGCGATAATTACGAAAATAACATAAACAAGAAACTAGGTCTAGCTAATTTACTTACACACCGTGATTTAGCTATTTCAAAGCTTTCTGGTGGTGAATTTAAACTTGTTCAAGTTATCAAAGAAATGCTTACAAACCCTACTTTTATAGTGATGGACGAACCAGATGCCTTCTTAGATTTTGAAAACCTAAATTCGCTTAAAAACCTAATCAATACACATAAGGGAACGCTTTTTGTAATAACTCATAGCAGATACTTGTTAAATCATTGTTTCAACAAGATAGTGCATCTTGAAAATAAGAAAATAAATGAATTTGATGGCACATATATAGACTATAATTTCGAACTTTTACAAGAAAAAATCGAAATGCAAGAACTTGCTTTTAAAGATGCCGAAGAAATTGAACGTAACGAAATTATGATAGAACGTCTTCGCGACCTTGCCTCTAAAGTTGCTGACCCATCAAAAGGTCGTTCATTAAAAGCACGTGTGAAAATTCAAGAACGCTTGGAAGCACGCAGAATTAAAGGTCCTTTTATTTCTATAAAACAACCACATTTAGAGCTTAAAACTAGTCTCGAAAGCAACTGCGAGAATATCTTACAAGTTGAAAATTTCAATTTTTCTTTCGAAGATACCCTTCTGACTGATATTAATTTTGAAGTAAAATCTGGCGATAAAGTTGCCATTATAGGTGCAAATGGTACTGGTAAGACTACTTTACTTCGTGAAATTTACAAGAATATTCACTCGGAAATAAAAATTGATGACAGTGCTAAAGTTGCTTATCTTTCTCAACAACAAAATGAGATGCTTAATGATGAAAATACTGTTTTTGACGAATTTTTCGATGCAGGATTTAAAAGTTATGACCAAATAACAGAATATTTAGCTGAATATGGCTTTGAAAGTGAACTTATGGAGCAAAAAATCAGTGCTTTTTCTGGTGGTGAGAAAAATATTCTTCAGCTTGCTAAAATTGCATCAACAAATTCGAATTTCTTGTTACTTGACGAACCTACTAGTCACCTTGATACTTACTCTCAAATAGCGCTTGAGAAAGCTATCAATAACTATAATGGTACTATTCTAATGGTATCGCACGATTTTTACAGCATAGTAAATTGTGTAGACTATGTTATTATTATAGAAAATAAAACTGCAAGAAAAATGAGTATTCGAGCTTTTAGAAAAATGATTTACGCAAGTCATTTTGACCGTGATTACCTAAAAATTGAGCAAGATAAAAAAGCCGTTGAGGTTCAAATAGAAAAAGCTCTGCACGATAATGATTTCGAACGCGCTCAAGCATTATCTGTTAATCTTGAGGCCATCATTAAGACTATGTAGTAAAATCCTCGTTAATTTAAAATTAAAACACAAAAAGAGAACGCCAAATTTAGCGTTCTCTTTTAATTTTATCTAATATTTACTTTTTAAACTCTATAATGCAATCTTTTGTAGATTTTGCGATTCCTGTTGAAATTTTATATTCTTTAAGGTCTGCGTGATTTGTTATGATAATGCAACAAGTTGTGTCAATTTCTTTTGATTTAACAAAATCTAAATCCATAGTCATAATTTTATCGCCAACTTTAACAGTATCTCCTGTGTTCACAAAGCACTCAAATCCTTCGCCTTTTAAATTCACTGTGTCAATTCCCAAATGAAGTAATAGCTCAATTCCATCATTTGATAAAATTGCAACTGCATGTTTTGTTTCTGCAACGTGAATTACCTCGCCTGTAACTGGAGCGAATACGTCGTTATTTTCCGGTATAATACCAAGTCCATCGCCTAAAATTTTACCTGAAAATACAGGGTCTGAAATATCTTCAATAGGAATCATCTTCCCTATCATTGGTGCTAAAACTTTTTTCTTGAATGAAATCATTTTTTCTGTCCTCTAAATCTCTTTTAATACTTCAACAGTTTTCTTGTGAAGCTCTTTTCTTTCATTTGCATTCGTTTGTCTTGCGATAAAATAGTTATAGAAAATATCTACAATAACCAAAATCGGAAATTGTGGGGATATCATATTCCCTTGAGCTAGATTGCTAAAAGCCGGGCAGATTATTTTTTCATCACAATATCCATACTCCTGCATCTTATTAGAAGTTATTATAACCGTTTTCGCTCCATTGGCTTTTGCTTGTTCTAATGAAAATAAAACCTCTTTTTTCTCACCACTAAGTGAAATACCAATCATCAAGCATTTTTCATCTTGGAAGACAGATTTCATACGCATTTCATCAACATCGCTAACCGATTCCATTCTAACACCTAGTCGCATAAATCTGTTTTTCATTTCATATGCCGAAAGACCCGAACTACCAACGCCAATAACCAACACGTGTTCTGCGTTATCTAGCATTTCTATAAATCTTTCTATCTGTTTTTCATCTATACTTTGAACTTGTCTTAATAATTCATTATATGAATTTAGCACGTGTTCTATATTTGTCGAAAACTCATCGGCATTTTCTATAAAATTCTCTTCGTATCGATAGACAAATTCACGATATCCGTGGAATCCACATTTTTGAGCAAATCGTGAAAGTGTCGATTCGGATACAAAAAGCTTTGCTGTTATTTTTCTACTAGAAAAATCTTCTTTTATACGGTTTTTTATGAAATAATCAGCCACTACCATTTCAGTTTTGGTTAAATTTTTATAATTTTTTGCTATAATTTCAATAATAGTGTCACGTACCATAAATCACCTCTATAAATTAATCGTCTATACCTAGTATATCATTAATTGCATTTTTAAACAATACTGCTTTTGCGCCATAAATTGCTTGAACGCCACCTTTTACTTGAAGAACTGCAGTTGCGCCTAAAGCTTTCAATTTGTCATTGTCTACTTTATTTACGTCTTTAACGCTTACACGAAGTCTTGTGATACAAGCATCTACATCTTCAATATTTTCAGCTCCACCTAATGCTGCTAATACTTTTGCTGCATCTTCTTTAATTGATGATTTAGTTTCAATTTTAACTTGATCGCCTTCGTCTTCGTCAGCACGACCTGGAGTTTGGATATTGAATTTTGTGATAAGGAATCTGAATGAGAAGTAGTATAAGAATGACCAAGCTATGCCAAATGGAATTTGTAATATCCAGTTTGTTTTATCATTGCCTTGTAACATACCGAATAAAGTAAAGTCAATTAAACCACCTGAGAAAGTATTGCCGATTGAAATGTTTATTAAATCTGCGATTAAGAAAGATACGCCGTCTAAGAATGCGTGGAAAACGTAAAGTAGAGGCGATACGAATAAGAACATATATTCGATTGGTTCAGTGATACCTGTTAAGAATGATGTTAATGCAACGCTCAAGAAAACGCCCATATATTTTTTTCTATTTTCAGGTTTTGCGCAGTGATACATCGCAAGACAAGCTGCTGGAAGACCGAACATCATAGTTGAGAAACGACCTGCGAAGAAACGAGTGCCTTCTGTGAATAAACCTGTGTGTGAAGGGTCTGCAAGTTGTGCGAAGAAAATATTTTGTGCACCTGCAACTGATACGCCATTTACAACTTCAACACCACCTAGTTCAGTTAACCAGAACATTGGATAAATCATATGATGTAGACCAACAGCGCCACATAAACGCATTAAGAATCCATATAAGAAACTACCAAATACACCCATAACTGCAATTGCTTCGCCTACTACTACTAAACCATTTTGTAGTGGAGGCCAAACAACAAAGAATGCTGCGCCTACGAAAATAGCTGCGAAAGAAGTTGCTATTGGAACGAAACGAGAGCCACCGAAGAATCCTAAGAATTGTGGAAGTTCGATATTTTGGTATTTATTATGTAAGTTTACAGATATGATACCCATTACCAAAGCACCAACAACACCTGTGTCGATAGAGTTACCACCTGGATTAAATACTGTAATCATAGCACCGATTGTTGCATTCATTACTAGAAATCCAACAACACCTGCTAAAGCTGCAGTACCTTTATCTTTTCTGGCAAGACCGATACATAAACCGATACATAGTAGCAATGCTATATTAGCAAAAACGATGCTACCTGCTGCAGACATAATTGTGAATATACCTTGTAAAATTGGTTGATTTAAGAAAGGATATGCTGCGATTGTTGCAGCTGATGAAAATGCTCCACCGATACCTAAAAGTAAACCAGCTGCCGGTAAGATTGCTATTGGTAGCATAAACGCTTTACCAACTTTTTGTAAGAACTTAAACATAAAATTTAACCCTCTTTCTTTTGTTTTATTACATCATAAAATGTTTTTGTTATTAATTGTGGTCTGGTTATCGCCGATCCAACAACTGCACTATAGACACCACATTCTTCATAAACTCTTTTTAAATCTTCTGGTGTATTTATTTTTCCTTCTGCAATTATTGGTACATTTAATTCTCGCACGCATTTTGACAGCAATTCAAAATTTGGTCCATCTAGTTTTTCACCGTATCCAGTGTATCCACAAAGAGTAGTTGATACAATGTCAAAACCGATTTCTGCTGCTTTTTTACATTCTTCAAAAGTAGAACAATCTGCCATTGCGTATCGTCCTTTTTCTTTGATTTTTTTCACTAAATCTTCTAGTTTTTCACCGTTTGGTCTAACTCTATCAGTTGCATCAATTGCAATGATTTCACATTTTGTAGTTAAAAGTTCTTCGACTTCTTTTAATGTTGGAGTAATAAAAACGTCGCTGTCTTCGTATACTCTTTTTATGATTCCTATAATAGGTAAGTCGCAAACTCTAGCGATTTCGTTGATATCATCAACCGATTGAGCTCTTATTCCAGACGCACCACCTTCTTTTGCCGCTATTGCCATTCTACCCATTATATAACTAGAATGTAACGGTTCGTGAGGCAATGCTTGACACGAAACAACTAATTTTCCTTTTATTCGTTCCATAAACTCTCCTTTATCAGTAAATTTTCTTTTGAAGAACTGTTTTATCGTATGCCTTATTATTACATTTAACCAATAAAATGTCAATATAACTGTAATTTTTTGGTTAAACAATCATTTTTTGATAAATTTGTGATATTTTTCTCATTTGTTCGAAAGTACTTTCTATCATTTGATTGAATGTTTCATCAAGTTTACTATATTATTAGATTTATTTTTAGCTATAATTTACAAGTGTGCACTTTTAGTAAAAGTGCCATAAATTAAACATTTCATTTTTTATAACAAAAAAACACGTAAAATCTGTTAGCTCAGACTTTACGTGTTTAAATTTATGTATTTATTTAATATTTGCAAGTGTTTTTGCAAGTTCTTTTTTCGCACCTAAATCAGATTGTCTTGAAATCATAATTCTTTGAGCTTGTGGAGAACCAGCACCGTGCATTGATTCGGTTCTGTAACCTACAGCTGCAGTTCCTAATGTAATATTCTCAATTAAACGCAAAACTCTCATTCTATCTTCCGTAGAAACTTTAGTTGAACCCATCAAATATTTATCGATTATTGGTTTTAAATCAGGGTGATTATAATCTTTTTCTGATGGCATTGTAACCATAAGTCCACCAGCGATATCTTCTGCAAGTCGTGTGATTTCATAAGGGAAACGAGTGATGTTTTGTTTACAAACATTTGCTAATAACATATCAATTAGATAGTTACCTGCCTCAGTTTTTGTTCCTTCACAAGAACACGCAATACCACAAGAATATAAAGTTTCGTTTAAATGTGTCATTTCAATGATTTTATCTTTAACGTGTGATGCTTTATCTGCACCGTTATATTCTGCTGCAAGCGCAGTAGCACCTATTAACACATCACCAACACCAACTTTACAACCACCGTAAGATTGTCTGTGATATCCAGCAAAACGTTCAACCATCATACCAGCAAATTGAGTTTCACCATTTAAGAAAATTCTATCATTTGGAACAAAAACATCTTCAAATATAATTAATGCCTCGTGTCCACCATAAACTTTGTTACCAACGTCGATATCAGCATATTCTTCAAGTTTTCTTGTATCGCAAGATTGACGTCCGTAAATTAATAAAATGCCTTCTGCATCAGATTCAATAGCAAAAGATACTGCATAATCTTTGTCTGCCTCTTTCATTGAAATTGTAGGCATAACAAGGATTTCGTGCGAATTTATAATACCAGTTTGGTGTGCTTTACAACCACGAACTACGATACCATCTTCCCTGCGTTCAACAACTCTCAAGTACATATCTGGATCTTCTTGTTGTGACGGACCTTTAGAACGGTCACCTTTAGGGTCTGTCATCGCACCATCAACAACTAAGTCATTTTCTTCAACATATGTCCAATATTTTTTAAAGTTTTCATGATAATTTGTTCCACAAGCTTTGTCTGTTTCAAATGTAGTTGAAAAAACAGCATTAGAAGCATCCATACCAACGCAACGTTGGAAACAAGCACCAGTATTTTGTCCCATCAAACGCAACATTTTTACTTTTTTAACCAAATCATCTGTACTTTGATGTAAATGTGTAAATCTGTTGATTTTTTTACCAGTAAGAACTGAAGTAGCTGTCATAATATCTTCATATTCTTCTTTTTCTGCTAATTCATAAGTTTTTGCTACTGAATTTAGCGAAGGACGAATAAGTGGGTGCTCTGTAGGATTTTCAATTTTTTCTCCCATTGCATACAAATTCAAATTCAAAGTTTTAAGACTTGCTAAGTATTCTTCTCTCGTTTTCATTGTTTCTCTCTCCTCTTTATCATCAAAAATAACTTATTAAAATAAAAAAAGACATACTAACACCCGTTAATACACCTTTGTATTTCGTTAAATATTTCTCTAATTTTATTATACTCCCTGCTCACAATAATTACAATTAACTATAAATGCCATTTTCATACTACTTTTAGGTTATTTTATAATTCTTGAGTATTATTAATATTCATCAAAACTAGCATTTATTATAGTACTTTCAATAAATTTATTTATGTAAATTAAAATTCAGTTTGACTATTAATATAATACTTATACATATATTTTTAGATTTAATCATTATTATTGTAAAATATAACATAAATTCTTTAAGAATACTTGACAAAATAATTAGAATTTTGTAAAATATAGTTATATGTTTTTTAATTTAAAGCATTAAAGCATATCACTAGAAAGGATAAGATACATTATGTTAATTACACAGATGCTGGCAAGAAATGCTGTAAATTACCCTGATGACGTGGCGCTTGTAACCATAAGTCCTAAACCAGAATATGAAAAGAGAAAAACTTGGCGAGATTATGATTTGATTGAAACTAACAAAATGGATGATGATTTTCGCACTCAACTTACTTGGAAAGAATTTGACATTCGTGCAAATCGTTTTGCGAACTTACTTCTAACTAGAGGTGTGAAAAAAGGCGATAAAGTTGCTATTTTGTTGATGAACTGTAGCGAGTGGTTACCAATTTACTTTGGAATTTTACGTATGGGCGCACTTGCCGTACCACTAAATTATCGTTATACTGCAGACGAAATTAAATATTGCTTAGACTTATCAGAATCTTCTATACTTATTTTCGGACCTGAATTTACAGGACGTGTTGAATCTATCGTCGGAATTATTCCAGCTGTTAAATCTCTATTATATGTAGGCGATGATGCTCCTATGTTCTCTGATTCTTACGAAGAAATGATACATTACTGCGTTGGTGATTACCCTAACATAAAGCTTACCGAAGATGATTTAGCTGCAATATACTTTTCTTCTGGTACTACAGGTTTCCCAAAAGCAATTGTTCACGCTCACAAAGCACTAACTCATTCTGCTATTGTTGAACAAGCACATCACGGACAAACCAAAGATGACGTTTTCTTGTGCATTCCACCTTTGTACCATACCGGAGCCAAAATGCACTGGTTTGGTAGTTTGATTTCTGGTGGTAAAGCAGTTCTTTTAAAAGGTGCTACTCCTGAATGGATTTTAGCAACTGCAAGCGAAGAAAAATGCTCAATTGTATGGCTGTTAGTTCCATGGGCTCAAGATATTTTAGACGCTGTAGACCGTGGTGACCTAAAAATGGACGATTATACATTAGAACAATGGAGACTTATGCACATTGGTGCTCAACCTGTTCCAACCAGCTTAATCAAACGCTGGAAAGACTTATTCCCTCATCACGAATACGATACAAACTACGGTTTATCTGAATCAATCGGTCCTGGTTGTGTTCATTTAGGTGTAGAAAATATACATAAAGTTGGCGCTATCGGCGTTGCAGGACACGGTTGGAAAGTGAAAATCGTTGACGAAAACCGTAACGAGGTAGCTCAAGGCGAAGTTGGTGAACTTGCAGTTGCTGGTGCTGGCGTAATGCTTTGTTATTTCAATGATGAAAAAGCTACAAACGATGTTCTTGACGGCGAATGGCTTTACACTGGAGATATGGCTCAAATGGACGACGAAGGTTTTATTTACCTTGTTGACCGTAAAAAAGACGTTATCATTTCTGGTGGTGAAAACTTATATCCTGTTCAAATCGAGGATTTCCTAGCTAAAAATGATAAAATCAAAGATGTTGCGGTTATCGGACTCCCTGATAAACGTTTGGGTGAAATTGCTACAGCAATCATTGAAGTTAAGCCTGATATGACGCTTACCGAACAAGATATTGAGCTATTTTGCAATGCTTTGCCAAGATATAAACGTCCTAGAAAAATTATCTTTGCTGAAGTTCCTCGTAACCCAACTGGTAAAATTGAAAAACCAAAACTACGTGAAAAATACAGCGCTTCAAATCTAGTTGCACAACAATTCCATACCTAACATTAACGGTATGTTCTATAAAAACGATTTATAAGGAGAGGTTAAGCTATGAAAGAACGAATGCTTGGCAACGCAGCAGTTGCCAGAGGTGCATATGAGGCTGGTGTGACGGTAGCAACAGCATATCCTGGTACACCAAGCACAGAAATTACAGAAGAAATTGCACAGTACGATGAAATTTACTGCGAATGGTCACCAAACGAAAAGGTATCTGCTGAAGTTGCAATCGGTGCATCAATAGCTGGTGCAAGATCTATGACTAGTATGAAACACGTTGGTCTAAATGTTATGGCTGACCCTATTTTTACTGCTAGCTATACAGGTGTAAACGGTGGTTTTGTTCTATGCGTAGCAGATGACCCAGGTATGCATTCATCTCAAAACGAACAAGATTCACGTCATTACGCAATGGCATCAAAAATCCCTATGTTAGAACCTGCAGATTCTTCAGAATGTAAAGAATTCACTAAAGCAGCGTTTGAATTAAGCGAAAAATTTGATGTTCCAACTTTTTTACGTTTATCAACTCGAGTTTCACATTCACAATCAATGGTTGAAATTTGCGACAGAGAAGATGTTCCACTAAAACCTTACGAAAAAAACATTGAAAAATACGTTATGATGCCTGGTTACGCTATTAAACGTCACGTTATCGTTGAACAACGTATGCGTAATTTAGAAGCTTTTGCCGAAACTACAGAACTTAACGAAATTGAAGATAATGGCAAAAAAATTGGTGTAATCACTGCTGGTATTGCCTATACATACGCAAAAGAAGCTCTTGGTGAAGAGGCAGATTTTCTAAAACTAGGTATGGTATACCCTCTTCCAACTCAAAAAATTCTTGATTTTGCAAAAAAACACGATGTAACTTATGTTATCGAAGAATTAGATCCATTTATCGAAACTCACTGTAAAGCTATCGGTGCTGATGTAAAAGGTAAAGATTTATTCACTTTGCTTGGCGAATATACACCTTCACAAATCGCTAGTGTAGTTTTAGGAAAAGAACCAGCTGAAAGCTCAAGCATTGATGAAATCCTACCAATCAGACCACCTGTTATGTGTGCAGGTTGTCCTCACCGTGGTGCTTTTTACGTGCTAAAAAAATTAGGCTTAGTTGTTTCTGGCGACATCGGTTGTTATACTTTAGGCGCTGTTGCTCCACTTCAAAGTGTTGATACTACAATTTGTATGGGTGCATCTGTTTCAGCTGCTCATGGTATGGAAAAAGCTCGTGGCCGTGAATTTGGTAAAAAAGTTGTGTCAGTTATCGGTGATTCAACCTTTATGCACTCAGGTATTACAGGTTTAATTGACGTTGTGTATAATAAAGGAGCTGGTACTACTATTATTTTAGATAACTCTATAACTGGTATGACTGGACATCAAGAAAATCCTACAACAGGCAGAACTATAAAAGGAGAACCAACTAAACAAGTTGACCTAATAGCTCTTTGTAAAGCCGTTGGTATTGACCACGTTGTAGTTGCAGACCCATTTGACCTTAAAGGTTTTGAAGCGGTTGTTAAAGAAGAAACTGGACGTGACGAACCTTCTGTTATCATCGCTCAACGTCCTTGTGCGTTACTTAAATCTGTAAAATATACTGGTACTTGCGTTATAAATGACAATTGTAAAAACTGTAAGCTTTGTATGAAACTCGGTTGTCCTGCGATTTCTGTTGTTAACAACAAAGTTGTCATTGATGCTACACAATGTAACGGTTGTGGTTTATGCTTAAATGTTTGCCCATTTAATGCAATTAGCAAGGAGGGTTAATCAATATGACTAGAAATATTATGATTGTCGGCGTAGGTGGTCAAGGAACATTACTTACAAGCCGAATTTTAGGAAATACTGTAGTAAATCAAGGTCACGATGTTAAAGTTTCAGAGGTTCACGGTATGAGTCAACGTGGAGGTAGCGTTACAACTTACGTTAAGTACGGTAAAAAAGTTTACTCTCCAGTAATTGATAAAGGCGAGGCAGATTTAATCATCGCTTTCGAACTATTAGAAGCTTATCGTGCACTACCTTACCTAAGAAAAGGTGGCAAAATGATAGTTAATAATCAACAAATTAATCCTATGCCTGTAATAATCGGCGCTATGGACTACCCTACTGATATATTAGCAAAATTATCTGACAAAGTTAACGTTGTTGCAGTTGATGCCCTTCCTTTAGCTCTTGAAGCAGGTAATTCTAAAGCTACAAACGTTGTTCTTATAGGTGTGCTTGCAAAAAGTACAGAAATTCCATACGAACACTGGATTGATGCATTAAAACAAACCGTTCCTGCAAAATTCTTAGATTTAAACTTAAAAGCTTTTGATTTAGGATATAATTTACAAAAGTAAAATCGCCTTTTTAGTCGATATTGCCAAGTAAAATACACGATAACAATTATAAAAAACTCAAAATTTCAAGGAGGACAACCCATGGCATTTCATCAAGAAGAAATCGAAACCATGCCTCGACCACAGCTTGAGGCTTTGCAAAGTGAGCGTTTAGTTGCTCAAGTAACTCGAATGTACGAAAATGTACCACTATTTCGCAAAAGAATGGACGAAAAAGGTCTAAAACCATCTGATATTAACGGAATAGAAGATTTACACAGACTGCCTTTTTCATACAAACAAGATTTACGTGACGAATATCCTTACGGACTTTTTGCAACTCCAATGAAAGAAATCGAACGTGTTCATGCTTCTTCTGGCACAACTGGTAAGCAAATTGTTGTAGGTTACACAAAAAAAGACCTTTCAGACTGGGCTGACGGCGTTGCACGTATGATGGTAGCTCTTGATTTATCAGCTGAAGATTTTATCCAAGTTTCATACGGATACGGACTATTCACTGGTGGTTTAGGAGCACATGGTGGTGCAGAACGCATCGGTGCTACAGTTATACCTACCTCTTCTGGTAACACTGCACGACAAATTCAAACTATGATAGATTTCGGCTCTACAGCACTTTGTTGCACTCCATCTTACGCTATGTATTTAGGCGAAGCTATCGCTGAAGCTGGCAGAACTGACGAACTGAAACTTAAAGCAGGTATCTTTGGTGCAGAACCTTGGACTGAAGATATGCGTCACGCAATAGAGGACAAATTAAAAATTAAAGCTTACGATATTTATGGATTGTCTGAAATTATGGGGCCTGGTGTATCTGGCGAATGTAAAGAACAAGCTGGTATGCACGTTTGGGAAGATATGTTCATTCCTGAAATCATCGATCCAGACACTGGCGAAGTTTTACCACACGGAGCAAAAGGCGAATTAGTTTTCACAACGATTACAAAAGAAGGTTTCCCTCTTATTCGCTATCGTACACGTGACATTTGTTCTTTAAATTATGAACCTTGTAAATGTGGCAGAACTCACGTTCGTATGGCTAAACCTACAGGCAGAAGTGACGATATGTTAATTATTCGTGGTGTTAACGTATTCCCATCGCAAATTGAAGAAGTTTTACTTCGCATCGGTGGAGATATTACTCCAAATTACCAAATAATTGTTGACCGTGTAAATAATGTTGATACGCTTGATGTAAATGTTGAAATGAGCGAACATTTTATGGCCGATGATATTAAATCTATCGCAAAAATTGAAAATAATATCGTAAAACAACTTCGCGAAATCCTTGGAATAGGCGCTAACGTACACCTTGTAAATCCTAAATCTATCATCAGAAGTGAAGGCAAGGCTGTTCGTGCTATTGACAAACGTAAATTAGTTTAACTTTAGGAGGAAATTTTTATGATTATCAAACAATTATCTGTTTTTGTAGAGAATGAATCTGGTCGAGTTGCCTCTATCGTATCATCGCTTGGCAAAAGTGGTATTGATATTTCTGCACTATCTTTAGCTGACACTATGGATTTTGGCATAATGAGAATGATTGTTGACAAGCCAGAAGTTGCAATGGAAACACTGAAACAAGAAGGTATAATTTACAAGTTGACAGATGTTTTAGCTGTTGCTTTAGACGATCAACCAGGTGGATTAGCAACTGTTTTAGAAGTTTTAAGCACTGAAGATTACGCTGTAAATTATATGTATGCTTTTATGTCAAGATCACACGGAGCTGTTATGGTTTTGAGTGTAGACGACACCGAAAGCGCTATGGCACTACTTATGGGAAAAGGTTTCACAAGTGGTAATATAAAATAAGCTAACTTACATATGCATCTTAACAAAAATGCAGGACACAGAGAACGTCGTTCTGCATTTTTGTCAATATTTGAGAGGAAAATTCACTATGTTTATTAAGCTCGCACTTTTACTAGTTTTTTTCGCAGTAACTATAGCAATTGGACTTTACTGCAGACGTCATGCCACCGATGTTAACGGTTTTGTACTAGGTGGACGTTCGGTTGGTCCATGGCTCACCGCTTTCGCCTATGGTACTTCATATTTTTCAGCTGTTATTTTCGTAGGTTACGCAGGGCAATTTGGTTGGCGTTTTGGTATCGCTTCAACTTGGATAGGTATGGGAAATGCATTTATAGGTTCACTTCTTGCATGGATGGTTTTAGGCCGTCGAACCCGCATTATGACTCAACACCTAGACAGTGCAACAATGCCAGAATTTTTCGGAAAACGATATAATAGCAATATGTTAAAAGTTGTTTCATCTGCAATAATTTTTATATTTTTAATACCTTACACTGCGTCACTTTATAACGGTTTATCTCGACTTTTCGCTATGGCATTTGATATAGATTACATTGTGTGTATTATAATTATGGCAGTTTTAACAGGTATCTATGTAATAGCTGGTGGTTATATGGCGGCTGCGATTAACGATTTTATTCAAGGAATTATTATGATTTTCGGAATAGTTGCAGTTATTTTAGCTGTTTTGAATATAAATGGTGGTTTCAACGAAGCTATGATGTCACTTGCACTTATAGAAGATAGCGCAAGTTCTTCTCAACCAGGTATTTTTACATCTATTTTTGGTCCTGAGCCATTTAATTTACTATGTGTAGTTATCTTAACATCACTTGGCACATGGGGACTTCCTCAAATGGTACAAAAATTCTATGCTATAAAATCAGAAAATTCTATCAAACAAGGTACTTTTATTTCCACAATTTTTGCATTTATCGTAGCAGGTGGTTGCTATTTCTTAGGTGGTTTCGGAAGACTTTATTCTTCTCAAGTAGATATTTCAGCAAATGGCTATGACTCAATTATTCCAACGATGTTGTCTAGTTTATCTCCAGCTTTAATTGGTTTGGTAGTAATTTTGGTGCTTTCTGCATCAATGTCAACACTTTCATCGCTAGTTATGGCATCAAGTTCTACTCTTACAATCGACCTTTTAAAAGGAAATATCATCAAAAATATGGCAGAAGACAAACAACTACGATATATTCGCATATTAATTGTAGTATTTATTGGAATTTCTGTAATTTTAGCTGTAATTCAGTACAAACAATCCGTAACATTTATAGCACAACTTATGGGTATCTCTTGGGGCGCTTTAGCAGGTTCTTTCCTTGCACCATTTTTATATGGTTTATATTGGAAAGGCACTACAAAAGTCGCTTGTTTAGTTAGCTTTGTTTTTGGGTCTGGCATTATGATTTCAAATATGCTTTTCTCAAATTACTTCCCTACTTTCTTAAAATCTTCTATAAACTGTGGTGCTTTTGCTTTACTTTTTGGATTTATAATAGTTCCTGTAGTTAGTAAATTCACAACAAAATTACCGACAAAAGACATTGAATATGCTTTTTCTTGTTATGACAAAATCATAGAAGTACCTCAAGAATTTACACTTGGTAAATAAAATCAATTACATAAAAAAACGTCCAGATTTATTCATCTGGACGTTTTTATCTTTTATTAACTTTTAATTACAAATTTACAGCAAATTTATCTATCCACGCTTTTTCTTTCCCATATCCAAACTGTTCCATCAAACTTCCGCAATGTTTTTGCATAATTTTAACTTCTTCAGCTGACCAATTCTCCCAAGCTTTTGCTTTGGCTTGCTTTGAGTCAACTCGTTTAGATATTAATTCTGATTTAAAATCACACTGTATTTTACCAGAGTTAAAGTCTGTCGCAAAATTCAGCATATCCTCAAAATTTTCTGCTTTTTTATCCGATAGAAAAATATCCTCATATTTAAAAACTCGAAAATTCGACTTGTTTTTCATAACTTGCATTGCATTTTCATTCAATTTATTATAAAACCAGCAGTATTTTTCAAATTTAGATAATTTTTTCCAATTTTCAGCATATGGATCATTTTTCAAGCACGATGGCTGTAAACTTAATTTTCTAAAGAAAATCTCCACTGGACCATAAAGTGAATACTCCATTTTATTAAGCGCCGAGCCAATCCAATCTCGTGGGTCACGAATTATAAACACAAATCGACTATCATCGTACACTTCGTCAATTAAATTAAGCAAACCATAAATATGACCCGAAGAATATACGATAACTTTCGCATCGTTATATAATTTATCTACCTGATTATTAATGCGTAGGATATTCTTGCAAGCCTGCACTTTTGTTATATCACCAGCCATAAAATCACGACTTAACTTGTACATTGAATGAGTGTTTTTTCCTTGACCTATGCTCAAATGATACACTCCGTAATCACGAATTTGCGTAAATAATTGCTTAGGTTTCGAAAACCAAGGCGTTCCTGGTTCGTGCAGCGAAACCGAATCTTCAATCATAACATTTAAGTATTTTGCAAAAAATTGCGTAGCCGTTCTACCTGTAGAGCTAATGAATATTCTCTTCTTTGACATCTTTTTTCCTCACTAATAATTTTTACCTTAACTAACATCAATTATAGCAGAAAAAAACCAAAATTTCAAATATTTAATCAAAATTATTTATATTTTTTGCAAAATTTGCTCTGCTAATTGTTCTGCATCAAATTTTTGTGTATCAGCAACAAATTCTGCGTGAGTCGGTACTTCATAAGGACTAGAAATACCTGTAAAATTCGCGATTTCGCCTTTTCTAGCTTTCTTGTATAGATTTTTTGTGTCGCGACGTTCACATTCCTCAAGACTAGTATTCACGTGAACTTCAAAGAATGTATCACCTATAATTTGACGTGCATTTTGTCGGTCTGCCGCAAATGGCGATATAACTGACACCAAGACAATTAGTCCTGCATCATTCATAAGTTTGCAAGTTTCAGCAATTCGGCGTATATTTTCAACTCTATCCTCTTGCGTAAATCCAAGGTTATTATTAAGTCCCATTCGAATATTATCGCCATCAAGGAGCATAGTATGCTTGCCTTGTGAGAATAAATTTTTCTCTAAAATATTTGCAATTGTAGATTTTCCAGAACCCGACAGTCCAGTAAACCAAATTGTTTTCGGTGCTTGACCTTTTTGACCAGCACGAATTTCGCGTGTAATTTCGGTATTTTGCCAAGTTAAATTATCCGAACGATACAAACTGTGCGAAATTACACCACAAGCCGAAGTTGCATTGGTAACACGGTTTATAAGTAGAAATCTGCCCAAATCTTGACAATTTTCAAAATCAGACAAAACAACTTTGCTAGAAAGCGATATATCACAATTTACTATATCATTCTTTTTCGCTTGTTTCATCGGAACGTGTTGACCCGAATTTACATCTACACAGTGATGAATTTTAATTATGGTCGCAGGAACTGTTTTAGTTCCTATTTTTATAAGATGATTTCTGCCAACTACTAATTCATCTTCATCCATCCATAATAAATCACAGCGAAAAAGTCTACTAACTGACATTTGTTTTTTATTTGTTATAACGCAACCACGAGAACAGTCTACTTCACGGTCTAACACTACTGTAACTGCTTCGCCTTTTGAAATTTCATCAACTTCACAATCAGTCATAAGTAAGCTTTTAATTTTTGCAGTTTCTCCACTCGGAAGAACTGTAATTTCGTCTGAAACCTTGACAGAGCCTTGTGAAACTTGTCCTTGAAAACCTCTAAAATTCAAATTAGGACGGCTAACTCTTTGAATAGGTAAAACGAAATCTTCATTTTCATTTTCTTTTGAAATATCAATTTCTTCCAAATATTCAAGAAGTGTTTGACCATTATACCATGGCATATTATCGTATTTTTTGCTTACATTATCACCTTCAGTTGCAGAAACTGGGATAATTGTGATAGTTTTAAAAGGAATTTCACCCATTAAACGCTCAATATCAAGAGATATTTTTTTATACACATCAAAATTGTATTCCATCAAATCCATTTTATTAATAGCAAAAACAAAATGTTCAATCCCCATAAGCGCACAAATTCTTGCGTGACGCTTAGTTTGAGTTAAAATTCCTTGCATTGCATCAACTAAAATGATAGATAAGTCTGCAAAAGATGCTCCAACCGCCATATTTCTAGTATATTCTTCGTGTCCCGGTGTATCCGCAACAATAAAACTGCGTTTATCCGTATTAAAATATCGATAAGCAACGTCGATAGTAATTCCTTGCTCACGTTCTGCCATTAAACCATCTAACAACAACGAATAGTCAATTTTTGCTCCACGCGAACCTACTTTACTATCTAGTTTTAGCGCATTTTCTTGGTCTGTGAAAATAAGTTTCGCATCGTAAAGCATATGCCCGATTAGCGTTGATTTACCATCATCAACCGAGCCACAAGTAATAAATTTAAGTAATCCGTGCATTAAAAATAGCCCTCCCTTTTACGACGTTCCATACTTCCTCGAGCCTCTTTGTCGATAACACGACTTGTTCTTTCGGAAGAAATCGCACCTAAAGTTTCTGCAACAATTTCCTCTAAAGTATCTGCATTTGATTCTACGGCTCCAGTTAACGGATAGCAACCAAGAGTTCTAAATCTTACAAACTTTTCTTCGATGAATTCACCATCTTTAAGTTTCAATCTGTCATCATCAACTAAAATTATATTTTCACCTCGTTGAATTACAGGGCGTTTTTCAGAGAAATAAAGTGGCACGATATCTATTTTTTCACGTGCTATATATTGCCATATATCTGATTCAGTCCAGTTTGAAATAGGAAAAACACGCATACTCTCGCCTTTTTCAATCTTTGTATTATACAAATTCCATAGCTCTGGACGTTGATTTTTAGGGTCCCAAGCGTGGTCTTCATTTCTAAACGAGAAAATTCTCTCTTTCGCACGAGACATCTCTTCATCACGTCTACCACCACCAAAAGCTGCTGTAAAACCATATTTATTAAGACCTTGCTTTAACGCTTGTGTTTTCATAATATCGGTATATGCAGAACCGTGGTCAAATGGATTTATATTGTCCTTTATGCCTTCTTCGTTCATATGAACAATCATTTCAATGCCTTTTTCCTTTGCCATTTTATCACGGAAAGTAACCATTTCCTTAAATTTCCACGTTGTGTCAATGTGCATAAATGGAAAAGGTGGTTTTTCTGGATAAAAAGCTTTCATTGCAAGATGCAACATAACAGAGCTGTCTTTACCAATAGAATACAGCATAACTGGTTTTTCACACTCTGCAGCAACTTCTCGAATTATGTAAATAGCTTCTGCTTCTAATTTATCTAAATGTGATAATTCTTTCATCTTTTGCCTTTCTTATAGTTAATTTTAGGTTTTCGCTTAAAAATATTCTAATGTATAAATTTGATGTTTCTTTGATGTAAACGCTGTGTAAATTATTTAATTTGCGGCGAGTTACTAATATTAAATCAAAATATTTTTCGCATCATTAATTATGTAGAAACCTTTTTCATTAAGCGTATTTTCACGATTATACAACATTTTCGAACCGTCCATCTGTCTAAAAATAGCTCCTGCTTGTTCTGCGATACATTGCATTGCTGCAGTATCCCATTCGCAGGTTAAACCGTGGCGATAATAAATTTCAGCATCACCTCGAGCTACCAGACAACCTTTTAATGAGCTACCCATTTTAACGAAATTAGTAAATCCATACTTTTCGATAAGTTGCTCCATTATAGGACTTCCGTGAGATGAACTCATAACCAGACGTATGTTTTCTGGTTTGTCAAATCCCACTGTATTAGACACGTGATTTTCAAAAACTTCACCCTGAGGATTTTTATAGAAACTGCCAATTTTTTGTGCCGCATAATACAAATCACCTGTTGCTGGTACAAAAATAACTCCTAAAACAACACTTTGTTCTTGTGCCAGAGCAATATTTACAGTAAATTGACCATTTCTCTTAATAAATTCCTTTGTTCCATCTAGTGGATCTACAATAAAACAAAGTGGGTTTTGACGTCTAGATTTATCATCTTTTTCTTCCTCGGACAAAATTGCGTAATCTGGAAAATTAGCACGCAGTCCCTCAACTATAAGTTTATTTGCACGCTTATCAGCAATAGTCAATGGTGAACTATCTGATTTAGTTTCAACTTGTAGAAACAATTTCTCGTCGTTATAAACCTTCATAATTTCATCACCAGCACGTGTTGCTAAATCGCAGCAAACTTCTAAAATTTGTGCTAAATTTGGTTGTAACTTCATAAACTTTTCCCTTATATTAAATTAAATTTTTATTCTAATCTTTTATTTTAAGTATGTGTAATAAATACTCTCAACACTTTTTGCAAAAACATCTATAGAGAATTTATTTGAATCAGTTTTTGCATTAACTGACATAATTTCCCTATCGTTACTTGTCATAAATTTTTCTAGTTTTTCGAAAAATTCTTCATCAGATTCAAAGCTATACCCGTTGAATCCATCAACTAAAACACCATCTAAACATTCATCTTTTCTGCATAAAAGTGGCGTTCCACTTGCAAGTGCTTCAATATATGTCAATCCTTGTGTTTCAGTGGTTGATGCCGATACAAAAACATCTGCCATTTTATAATAAGTCAGAACTTCATCTGGCGAAACCATTCCTGTAAATTTCACCTTGTCAGCAATCCCTAATTTCTCCACTGTTACTTCTAATTCCTCTTTATGCGGACCGTCTCCGACAATAACAAGTGATATATTTTTCTCTTTTAATTTACTAATTTTATCAACTAGTTCATCTATATTTTTTTCTTTGCCAACTCGACTTATTGATACCATAACAAAATCATCTTTTGAAATACCACAAGCCTCTTTAACTTTATCGATATCTTCAATACTTACTTCTTGTGCAAACTTTTCAAGTGAGATTCCACTCGGTATAACAGTTGTATCACAAGAAACACCGTATTTATCAAGAACTTTCAAAATTTTCGTAGTTGGAGCAATCATACATTTAACGCGATTTCCTACATAATGCGTACCCGTTGTTACTGCTTTTCGTCCCACTCGTTTACTTGGTGAAAAATAATGTGTATAATCTTCATACATCGTATGATACGTGTGAACAATTGGAATATTCAACTTTTTAGCGATTTTTCGTGAAATGTAAAATGTGCTAAACTCAACTTGCGTATGAATTATATCAGGTTTCCACTCTATTATGTTTTGGACTTCTTTTTTTGTACGCTTACTTTTTATCCTTAAATTCGGATAACAAATACTTGCATCATAAGAGCCTATAAAATAAGCATCCTTTTCAGAGTATGAAAGCTTAGTATTTGAAAGTGCGAGAACTCTAACCTCGTGTCCCAACTTTTCCAATCCGGATTTTAAATTCATAGCAGACGTAACAACACCGTTTATCTGTGGCTTGTACAAATCTGTAGCGATAAGTATTCTCATTTCTATATTCCTTTTTTACCTTGCAATTTTTAATACATTAAAATGTATATATTCTATTATACATCTACTTATAACATTATAACACAAACAAAGCAATAAAGTCTAGTGATGTTATGTAAAACATTGGGTTACTATGTATTTATTTCTTGGTGAAATATTATAAATTTCTACTAAAACAAAGGAGATAATACACAATTTACACAAAGAAAAATCGCTAGCTAACTAATTAACTAACGATTTCTTAAATATTTAAAAATCAAAATTATCTGGGTCTCCACCCGTTCTAATGTTTTGGTTTAACGAATTAATAATTTCCATATCTTCGCTTGATAATTCAAAATCAAATACGTTTATATTATCAATTAATCTTTGTGGAGTTACTGACTTTGGAATAACAATAACTTTTCTTTGGATATCCCAGCGAATTATAACTTGAACTGGTGATTTTCCATATTTTTCACCAATTTTAATGATATCTTCACTTGTTCGCATTGATGTTCCACCACCACCAAGAGGACTCCAAGCCTCCATCGCTATGTCTTGTGCTTGGCAATTTTTTATAAGTTCTGCGTTATTAAATCTTGGGTTTGATTCAACTTGATTTACCATTGGTTTAATAGTCGCCACTTGCATAAGCTCATCTAAATGCGACTGATGGAAATTACACACACCAATTGCACGTGCTTTGCCTTGTTTATACAACTCTTCCATAATTTTCCAAGCCTCGCACATACCATCAACCGGCCAATGAATTAAATATAAATCTACGTAATCTAATCCTAATTTTTCAAGACTATCATTAAAATTTTCTAGAGTTTCACCTGCTCTAACAGCAGCATTTGCTACTTTTGTTGTAACGAAGATTTCCTCACGAGGTACTCCACTTTCTTTGATTGCGATTCCCACGCTTTCTTCATTGAAATATCTCCAAGCTGTATCGATATGTCTATACCCTGATTGCAAAGCGAATTTTATCGCATTAATTGCCTCTTCCCCATTTTTTGCACGCGAAACACCTAATCCTACAATAGGAACTTTTACGCCATTTGCTAAAACTACATACTCCATAATACATTCCCTTTCTCAAATTAATATTTTATTTACATTAAGTTTATTGTATCACAAAATTAGTTCTTTAACCACTATTTTTATTTTTTATGACTTGTAGGGTTTCAACTTGCCGAAAAACTCATTTTTAAGCTAGATTTTTCTCTAAAATATACAAGTTTTTTATTTTTTCCTTCTACCTCTTACAGATAGTACTATCTTTTTTCTCGGCAGTCGCTCGCCGCGTGGCTGATACTTTGGGACGTCCCAAAGTATCCAAAAGACGAAATCTTTTTATAAAAGATTTATCAAAACTAGTCTAAATTTACCGCTGCGTAAATAATTTTTCTCTGAAAAATTTTTACTTTGCTAGCGTGTGCTTTTATTTCTTATTTTAAGGTTAAGATAAGTTTTGCTTTTGTGCAATATTTTTTAACTTGACTTTTTTGACAGTCTAAAACCCTGCAAGTTTTGTGACTTGCAGGGTTTCATGATATAATCATTAGTTCTCGTCATATTGGAAATTAAAACGATATTTAAAATACATTTATAGTATTCAATATAGCTCGTTTATACTGCAGAAACTCATTGGTCAACATAAACTCTCTCGATCTAGGTTTTTCGCAGTCTATTATAACCTCATTCGCAATTTTTCCTTCTGATAAAATATACACTCTGTCCGATAAATAAATTGCCTCATCTATATCGTGTGTGATAAATATTGTTGAAAGTTGAATTTTTTCCATTATTTCAAGATACCACGCTTGCAATTTGCCCTTTGTCATAGTATCTAATGCAGAAAAAGGTTCATCGAGAAGTGCCACATTATTAGAAAACATATATGTTCTCAAAAGTGCTGCTCTTTGACACATACCTCCCGAAAGTTCTTTAGGATATTTTTTCTGATATCCGTCCAAACCGAAAGTTTTGAAAAATTTATCAACTTCAGCAAAAGCATCTTTTTTCTTTATACCTTTAATGATAAGTGGCAGAGCAATATTTTCAATCACTGTTTTATGTGGCATAAGTAAATCTTTTTGCAACATATAACTAACTTTACCTGTTGTATTAGTTATATTTTCCCCATCTAACGTTATAAAACCACTATCTGGCTCTAATAATCCTGAAATAACATTAAAAAGCGTAGTTTTCCCAGCGCCTGATACACCTAAAAGCGATACAATTTCGCCTTGATTTAAACTAATATCAACGCCTTTTAGTACATTTTTTTCACCAAAGCTTTTGCTTATTCCAGAAATCTCCATCTTAAGACAAGAATTCATTTGTAAAACCTAATCCTGAAGTCATTTCACCTTCAGCTAGTTCATTTTCTACTAACCAATTGAAAAATCCGTCCCAACGAGCTGTATCAATGTATCCCCATTGCTCAACTTCAGCTTTGTATCTTGTAGCTAAGTATTCTTGGCTCGCATAAACTAAGTCAGAGTCTAATTCTGGTGCTGCTTCAAGTAAAATACCTGCTGCTTCATCTGAATTTTCAATTGAATATTCATAACCTTTTGCAGTTGCACTCAAAAATGCCTTAGCTTGTTCTGGATTGCTCGCTAAAAATTCATCCGATGCAATAATTACTGGTGTATAAAAGTCAAATTCTGGTAAAATTTCGCCAAAATCCAAGTAATCTGTTTCAATTCCTTGAACTTCTGCAGCAACTCCGTCCCATGCATAGTAAATCCAAACAGCATCAATATCAGTTTGTAACGCAGTAATTACATCGGTTACCGTACTTGGAACCAATGTGATTTCATCAAAATTACCTCCATCACTTTCAACGATATCACGAATCATAGCTTTTTCTACTGGCATATCCCAAGTTGCATATGTTTTTCCTTCCATACCACTAGGTGTGTCCATTCCGTTTCCTGCAAGCGATAAAATTCCTGATGTATTATGTTGAATAATTGTCGCCACAGTTGTTACTGGCAGTGGACTATCACTAAGATATGTCGCAGCCAAACTATCTTGACACGATACACCAAATTGTGCGCTATTTGAGGCAACTAATACCGAAGCGCCGTCCTCTGGTGGTTGAATAATTGTAACATCAAGACCTGCTTCTTCGTAATAACCCAAAGATTGAGCTACATATAAACCTGTATGATTTGTGTTTGGTGTCCAGTCTAAAACAACCGTTATTTCGGTAAGATCAGATGTTGTTTCTTGAGCTGTACAAGCTACCATTGATACTGATAAAATGCTCGCAAGAGCAAGTGCTAATATTTTTTTCATTAATTTTCTCCTAATTGTTTTCCCAAGGCATTGCTTTTTTGTGAATGTAATCGACAAATTTCATAAGCAGTAAACTTATAATTGACACCAAGAAAATTACTGCAAACATTTTGTCAAAATTATATGATTTTTTTACGCGAATCATATAAACGCCAAGCCCATTAAAACCACCCAGCCACTCTGAAATTACAGCTCCAATAATTGCGTATGATGCTGAAATTCTAAGTCCTGCAAAGAAATTTTCTAAAGCACAAGGTAATTTTACATGAGCAAATATTTGATTTTCGCTCGCACCCATTGATTTCATAAGTCTAATTACATCTAAATCTGCAGAAGCAAATCCAACTAACAGACCGACAGTGATTGGAAAAAAGCACGTCGTTACTATTAATATAACTTTTGGTAGCATATCATACCCAAACCACAAAACTAGCAAAGGCGCTATTGCAACCGTTGGAATAGTTTGAGTTAGAATTACTAACGGAAAGATGCTCTTTTTGATTATATCGAATCGATCCATTAAAAACGCTACTACAAATGATATAATAATCGCTGTTGCAAGTCCCAAAAACGCTTCCGAAAGTGTCACTTTTGAGTGTTCCATAAGCACCCAAAAATCCGATATAAACGCATTTACCACGTCTATCGGAGATGGTAGCATAAATTTTGGAACTACACCAAAACTGGATAACGCTTGCCAAAGTGTAATAATAACTGCAGCCGAAAGAAATGGTGCGATTTCTAGCTTGCTATTTTTCATGGTGTTTTGTAACTTTTTTTTCAATAGTAAGGCTAGAGCCAGCTGGTTTGTAACCAGTTTTGATATAAGCTGAAACCGAACTAGAACCTGCATTTATAGCCACCTCGTGACATTTTGTTGCGATTTGCATAAGTTCGTTGAAATCATCACCTTCAATAGCAGTTTCACAAGGTCCTACGTAATAATTTAGCCCAGTAGACTTGATATAATCAATAACTTCGTCTACAATTCTCACAACTTCGTTCTCATCTGAAGTGTTTGGTAAAATTTGGATAGCAATATTTGCTTTCATTTTTTTGTCTCCTTTAAAATATGTATTTTGACAATAAAAAAACCCGCTATAAAAATAGCGAGTAAACCTGTGTTAAGCAAAAAATATATCTTCGCATTACCTACGCTGGCATTACCCAGATCAGGTTAGGTCAAGGCGATACACGCCTAATCTCAGCCGAATTTCATCAGCACCCTCGCATTAAATTGTCTAAAATGATTTTAGCATAATAAAATAATAAAGTCAAGCATATTTTTTTAGTTTAGGCATATTATATACAAGTTCAAAATTCCCGCAAAAATTACCCACAAAACATAAGGAACAAGCAATAATCCAGCAAATTTTGTTTCTTGGTAAAACAACTTTGTCACATAAATAATTAAGGCTAATAAGATAATTAACCAAACAAAAGCAAGTATATAGTTATTTAAACTAAAGAAAATAATGCTCCATAAAAAATTCGCAACCAGTGAAATTGCAAAAAATCCTAAAGCTTTAGTTTTAGTTTTTTCACCATTTTTATATACTAAATACGCCGACAACCCCATCAATACGTACAAAATCGCCCAAACTATCGGAAAAACATTTCCATTTGGAGCAAATTCTGGCAAAATCAAGTCACTATAAACCTCACTTGCGTTTTTTGTGAACAGTGATGATAATATTCCAACAAGCAACGGTGATACAAGATAAATTATTTCTTTCAAATAAAAAATCCTCCTTTCAATTATTAATAAATATATATGCAAAGATGATTGTTTTCTTGCTAAAAATTATTCGATTATATGGCTAAGTTTCAGTTAAATCAACTCAATTCACTACCTTTAATTAAGGCATAAATTCCAATAAAATTAGAGCCAAGTTTCTACCCTTTTTTTGGGGAAACTTGGCTCTATTTCAGATTATTTTGTGTTAGGTTTTTAGTTCAATGAAACCCATTTTTCAACGTCATTTACAATTTTGTAGTCATGACTATTTGAAGCTTCTAATATTGATCCATATGCCCAGTGATTAGAATAAACATCGTAGAATGTTACCATTTCGTCGATATTTTCATCGATGAAGTCCATATCAGCACTTCTGCTTAAAATACGGTTGATAAGAGTTACAACTTCAGCACGAGTGATGCTTTGTTGTGGTTTGAAAGTACCGTCTTCATAGCCATTAATCCAACCTTTTGCTGCAGCTGAATTTATATAACTAATTGCCCAGTGTGTATCAGATACATCAGAGAATATATTTTCTTGACTGTCAACTAGTTCGTCAAATCTGCTTGCTACAGTTGCAAATTCTGCACGAGTGATATATTCATCACCTCTGAAAGTACCATCTTCATAGCCTGTTACAATACCGAATTGTTGCATAAATCCTAAAGTATTAGCATACCATTCATCACCATTTATATCAGTGAAACTGCTAGAATATGTAGCATCAATATCCATAGTTTCAACGATTAAACGTGAGAATATTACAATAGTTTCGGCACGAGTTATACTGTTATCAGGATTGAATGATCCATCTAGGTAACCTTGGATATATGCCATATGATCGTCATAATTTAAAGTAGCAGGTTTAATTGTACTATTATTACTATTATTATCATCGTCATCATCGTCGGCATCGTCTTCCACAACTCCGTCATCTTTGTCATCTTCTACTCCGTCGTCTTTGTCGTCTTCTACTCCGTCGTCATCGTCGTCCACAACTCCGTCATCTTTGTCATCTTCTACTCCATCATCTACGTAGAAGTCCTCGTTTTCTAAGTCATACGTTACAGCTTCAAGATATAAAATATATAAATTTATATCTGATTGAGGATTTTCAAAAGAAGTATCATCGTCTTTATAGCTGTGTGCGTTGTCGCTAATGTTTTCGTATTCTTCAATTATACTTAAAACGTCATACTCTTCACTATCATATATTTCAAGACATTCATTAATTGCTTCGTCAAAAGCTAAAAGAGCTTCATCGAAAAGAGTATATACAGACATCTCGCTTAAAGGAATTGAAACGGAACTATATTCATTATATCCGTAATAAGTAGTCAAATAAGATTGCATTACAGATTCGCTAATTTCGGTCGGAACGAAACCACTAAAGTCTAATCCGTATTCAATATTTTTGTCAGCAAAACTATATTTTTCCAATAAATCCGGATCTGTTATATTGTTCAGTTCAATATACTCAAGCGCATCGTCTTGGTATACGTTGTTACTTACAAGAAATTCATCAGAGCAAGTAACGCTATTTTCATTTAATGTAATATAGTTTCTATCGTCTGAAGAAAATACGTTGTCATAAATGTAAATATCTTGTACGTCTAAATTTACTACTTGAGTTATTTTAGTTGAATCTAGAGCACTTGTAGAAAGTGTATATTCGTCACCATTTACAAATGATTGATAGAAAAGTATACCTGCATGAGCTGTTTCGAAATTGCTTGCAATATTAAATAAATTATTATATACTACAGTATCTTCGAAAATTATTTCATCGTGAGATAAGTCTGCGTAAACATACATTAACAAAGGAACGTTGTCGAAATAGTTAGAACCTACATATAAATTTGTTCCATTTCTAACTTTAACACCACCAGCACCACCATTTTCCATACCTTGGAAGTAGTTTCCTACGATATATAAACCATCGTAGCCTTTTGCATAAATAATATGGTCTTTTCTGTGTGGAGCAGAGGTGTCGTTTAGTCCATAAATATATTTATCTTCTGGAACATCATCTGGGAAAACAACATCTTTTTCTTCGCCCATGTCAAAATAGTTATTTTGAATTAAAGTTTCTTCATCTCGACGAACAAGGTTTATTCCTGTGAAGAAATTTCCGTTAGGTTCGTCTGGGTCAATTATTTCATTTGCGATTAATGTTTCGATCATTCTTAGCGTTGTTGAATCTAACATACCACTTGGGTCAACGTCATTTCCAGTGCCAAAATTAGTTAAATCACCGAAATAATTGTTTGAAATTGTCGAATTAATACTATCATAAAGATAAATACCTTTACCAGCATGTTCATTAGTTCTAAAGAATGCATTGCCATAAATTTCAAAAGAACTGTTTTCTAAATCAAGATATGCGTTTAAATAAATTGTGCTGTCGGTTTCCTCGTAAGTACCGTTTAAAAATACATTATGTGAGAACGACAAGTCTACTTTAACACTACCTTTAAATCCAAATGATACATTGTCATATACCATTCCTTCACTGCTGAAATTAATAACAGGAAAGTGGTAGTCAGCATCTTCACCAATGCTCATAATTTCTGTAGCAATTCCATCACTAACTAAAATAGATGTGCCATTAAAGTCGCCTTTTAAACCAAAGTTTGCAAGAGAACCTTGACCCAAAATATTAGTTAACACGATAGAGTCTTGAATTAAATAAGTTCCCGCTGGGAAATATATGTCAGAGCCATAGTTACCAGCGTAAGCGATTAAAGTTTCTAATTTTTCTGCGTTATCATAAGTTCCTGTGTTATCTAGACGAATAAATTCGGTATTACTATTGTTTACAATTGCATCGCCAGGTTGCCAGCCTACAGGAACTGTTGTTTGAGTAAGAACGTTTAATTCAGATTTTTCTAGGAAATAATTTGTATCGAATTGATTATATAAAACCAGTGTGTCTGAACCTTTAAATCCGAAAGTTGTCAAGTAGTATTCAGATAGCATTAAGCTACTTTCGTCGCCAACATAAGCAATATAATCTTTTGCACTTGAATCTAAATCTGTATAAATAAATTTATTTTGGGTATATCTGCTAGGTACAGCTATTACATTATTTTCGCTATCTACATCTAATAATTCTAAATTAACAACTTTTACATAATAACCATTTTCATTGTGTGTCATTGTGCCACTTGCATAAACAACAGAGTCACGGTTCATTGATTCGCTATAAAGAGTTCTTGAACGAGTGATAAAAATACCACCAATACCGTTGCTTTCTGTTAGTATATCGCTTACATAAAGCACTGCACCATTGACAGAGATTGCATAGCCTTCGCTGTATTTAATATCTAAATTGCTAAAAACAACACCTTCTGTGTTATACACGTCGATTGCATTTGTAGCGTTTCCAGAAGAGTTAACTTGTCCACCATTAATGATATTTAAATCAGATATCATTACGCTATATTCTTTTATCAATAAGGTAGAACCGTTAAGATCAAGCGTTTCATTACCAGTTTTCGAAGTAATTGTAATACCTTCTTCTATCAAAATACTGCTTGAATCTAACTCGTTGTTATAATAATCGCCTGAAATTTGAATATCAGCTGTTATAGTGATTTTATTGTTTAAACTGCTAACGGCAGCTAAAAATTCCTCTTCTGTATCAACTTCTACTTCGGTTTGTAGTGAGTAGCGATATAAGATTACATCGCCTAAAGAGTCGTAATATGTTTCTACTGGAGATGTATAGAATAATTCATTTGCATTATTAACGATTTCAATTGCGTTTGAAGATGCATTTTTTACGTGAGATACAGCTTGAACGCCTAGGATTGCTAATCTATTTCCTGTTAAATCAAAACCAGAATTAATAATCAGAGTTGCACCAGTTAAACTCGTATTGTCAACACTTGATATTTCAATAAATGAACTTGCGTGGTTTTTTGCAACTAACTCAGAACCAGCTTTGTTGTTGATTTCTACATAAGATGCTACGATTTTTAAACCGACATTTGCGCCATCACTAGCTGGAACAAATTTAAGATTATTTAAAGTTGCACCATAAGTTTCACCATCTACGGTTTCGTAACCTTTAACATTAAATAAATATAGTGGTATAACATCAGTGTATTCGGTAAAGTGAATATATTCAATATCAGCAGTCATACTAGTGATATACAGTATATTTCCACCCATATCTAATTCAGAGTAATCCGTGTCACCATAAATACGAAGATTTGTTGTATATGTATTTGTAACTCGATTGTTTGTGTAAGTACCAGTTATATCAATATCATTTAAAATATTAATTTGCATATTATACTTACCAAGGGCTTCGATAAGTTGTTGCTCGGTAGTTACATTATAGCTATATAAATAGTAATAATATGTAATTGGATCTGAATACGCATATCCATCAATAAAGTTATTTTCCTCAGTAGCACCGTTAATAGTACAACCATCGGCTACATAAACGGTAACTTTTTCATTTTCAAAGGTATTGCCATCTTCAATATCTAAAGTAGCACTGTTAATTAATCTAATAGCGTGAGTGCTATGGTTTGATGTTGATACATAATCAATACTTACGCTTGAACCATTAACGTCTATTGCTCTTGTTGATGTGTTATTACCGTCAAAGTCTAAGTTTGTCAAAGTTACATCACTTGAATTATAAAAAACAAGCGCATTTGTTGAATATCCTTCAAATGCAATGTTTTCAATGGTGATATTGCTGTTGTTTTTAAACGTGAAAGCAAATTCACCTTGATAATTTAAAGTTACGCCATCATCAGCAGTTAATGTGATATAGCTGTTTAAAATATCGATAGATTCCGTAACTTCGATATCCTCTGTAATTATAATTTTAAGAACTGTGTCTGCACTTACTTCGTATTCCAAAGCAGTTTTTAACTCGTCGAAAGTTTCTACATATATTTCGTTCTCTACTACATTTATTGCTTGGTATTCCAAAACAAGCATATTTGTTGTCATCATTGGCACCTGTTCTGCCGTTCCATCTGTACCAGCTGTTTCATCAACTTCATCATCTGCAGATGTTATTTCTTCATCAATTACAGCATCCTCTATGCTTGTAGCATATGCTACGCTCGAGGAAGACAATCCTATGCCGTTATTTTGCCCATATGAGCAAAACAAAATAGAAAATACAAGTAAATATGCGGCGAATCTTGTCGTGTAACCTTTCATTTTTTATTTCCTCCTTATATAATTTAAGTATTTTTAATTAGACATTTTGCTGTAAAAAAATAAAAAACCACCTGCAACCACCTTAAATAAAGTGTTTTGCAGCTGGCTAACTTGAAATCAAGTCCCTATAGTTTTGTGTCGCCACCTCACGGTGGGTTTACTAAGTATTAAGTTTTTTATCGCTTATCTTGTTTTAAGTGTATCATTCC
>JAWXUP010000102.1:0-7332 GCA_044426345.1 Clostridia bacterium
AACAATAGCAGTTAGATTTGCAGGTGTTGACATCGAAACAGGTTATGATAACGCGTTTAATGATATCGCAGATTCAAACTCAACTTGGGCAACAGATTACATCTCAACTGCAGTAGCAAATAGCTGGATTAATGGTTATTCTGACGGAACATTCAGACCAGACCAAGAAATCACAAGAGCAGAATCAGTTACAATAATCAACCGTATTATGGGTCGTGTTTATGACACTGAATACATTGAAGAAAACGACGTTAACATTTTCTCAGACGTAACAACATCACACTGGGGCTACGGTGACATCATCGAAGCATCAGTAGATCATACGTATGAAGAAGATGAAGACGGTGAAATTTGGGTTTCTGTAGACTAAATAAAATTAACTAGGTGGGGATAAATTATCTTCCGAAAAAAGAGCCAAGTTTTATACTCGAAAGGGTAGAAACTTGGCTCTGATTTTATTTAAATTAAGGATAATTATGAATACCTAAATCTTGATTTGTTTTATTGTAATTTTCTGTATTCAGTTTTGTAAAATGAAATTGTAAAATTTTCGATAAATATATTGTGATATTTTGAGTTTGATAGTATAATATATCTATCTATATTTATATAAACTCGCTGAAGAAGTTGAATTTTTTAGCATTAACTTTACAAAAAAGAACTAGGAGGAAACTTAATGAAAAAACGAATAATAAGTATGCTTGTGGTGTTGTCTATGGTGCTTGCAATACTACCGACCACGGTTTTTGCCACGGATACAAATGCGTATAGGTATGAAACTTGGGACGCTGTAGCTAAGGTCGCAGTTGGTGTGCTTGAAGGTGAAAGTGCGACAAATGCAGACTATACATACAGGATTAATAGTGGTGGGAAGAGAGAAGTCGCAGAAGTTTACACGGATGCTGGTTTGGCTTATCTTGCATCTTCTGTGAATACGAACGGTGTTTCACATTATGAGAAAACCGTGTATTTGATGAATGATATCGACCTTACAGGATTTTGTGAGGAGTCATGGTCACCAATTGGAACGGAGACAACACCTTTCCTTGGTAGCTTTGATGGTAATGACTATACAATCACAGGGCTTACGATTGACGGAACTGCGAATAATCAAGGATTTTTTGGTTATATTAAAAAAGCAAATACGGAATCAACATCTATAACACCTACCATTTCTTATTTGAACTTTAAAAATGCAACGGTTAATGGTGGTGACTACATAGGAGCAGTGGTTGGCTACGGCAATTATGTTATTTTGGATAATGTAACTGTGGACAGCACAAGTTCAATCACAGGCGTTAGTTATGTTGGTGGTCTAGTTGGATATCTCGACGAAGGTGAAATGACCTCTTGTTCTAATGACGCTGACGTTAGTGGTCAGATGTATGTGGGTGGTCTGATAGGTTATTTCCAAATAAATGAAGCATCAGGCGCGTCAATGACATACTGTAGTAACACAGGGACAATTTCTTCATCTGCGGGATGGCAGATAGAAAATGGTGGCGGACTTGTTGGAACAGTGACTGGTTATGCGACTGTCGGAACTTTCACTATGGATTCTTGCTATAACACAGGCGAAATTAATGGGTACAATATGGCGGGTGGCTTGATTGGTAATCTGGGTAAAGAATCCAATGTGACAAACTGCTATAACACAGGTGCCGTTTCTGGGAACACGCAATTAGGTGGACTTTTCGGTAAGAGCGTTACGTTGAATATCAGCGATTGCTATAATGTAGGGTCTGTAGCAGGATATGCAAATATAGGTCCAATTATTGGAAATGCAAGTGCTACACCAACATCGGAAGATGTATATTATCTGGAAAGTTGCGTGACAGAGGGTACATATACAGTTGGCACATCTTCAACTGCTTTAGATATGACAGACAATACAATAATGGGTTTTGACACTGCAGATTGGACGTTTAAATCATCAGAAACTGAAGTAATCACAACCACAAATTACTATCCGTATCTAACTGCAAATGCTCAAAGTCCATTGCTTACATTTGCATCTTTTGAAGAGGCATCGTCTTGGACAGAAGCGGCATCTATTGCTCAAACAGGCACGGATTTTGTGCAAGATGATGAAAATGAAACGTTAGAAATATACACAGCCACAGGTTTGGCTTATTTCGCAGACGAAGTAAACAACGGCACAGACTATTCTGGATATACTATAACCTTAGAAAATGACATCAACTTGGATAGTGGTGTAGTTACAGCTTATGTTAGTGGCGGTTAGGTGAACTGGATTGTTATCGGTTCTGCTGAAATTTTTAGTGGCGACTTTGACGGTCAAGGACATACAGTTAGCGGAGTTTATATTAATGACCCTTCAGCAATAAGACAAGGTCTTTTTGGATATATTGATAATGCTACAGTGAAAAATGTAGGCATTGTGGATTCTTCTATCAATGCAAAATCTAACGTAGGTGCTGTTGTGGGTTATGCTTCTGGTGGAAGTAAGGTTGAGAACTGTTATAACACTAGCGATGTGTTTGGTAACTATGTTGGTGGTATCGCGGGAAGTTTATCTAGTGGTAGCACAATCGAAAAATGTTACAACACAGGCACTGTTAGTGGTGGAAGTGGTGCTGATAGCGCCGGTGGTATAGTGAGTAGTTCTGGTGGAACCGTGAAAAACTGCTACAATACAGGCACTGTTTCAGGTGCTACAAATTCCGGTGGTATTGTGGGAGATGGTTCAGGAAGTGTGGAATATTGTTACAATATTGGCACTGTAACAGATGGTCAACCTATAGCGAGTTCAACGAATACAACGGTTACAAGCAGTTATTACAATTCTGAACAGTTTACAGGAACTTACGACGGAACACCTCTAACTACAGCTCAAATGACAGGTTTCCG
Organism: Clostridia bacterium; assembly: GCA_044426345.1. GTDB lineage: Bacteria > Bacillota > Clostridia > Oscillospirales > Butyricicoccaceae > CAYJLC01. The sequence goes on from JAWXUP010000102.1 coordinate 2,872, forward strand.
TGCAAGTAACAATATGAGTGGCTTTGGCAGTGATGTTTGGGTATTTACAGCTGATGGAGATATTGGACAAGGAAGTACAACGGTTTACTATCCAACATTAAAAGATAATCTGCAAAGTCCTGCACCGTCTGGTTATACAAGTGACCTTTCAACTTGGGCAAGTTGGGAAGTGGCGGCAGATAAAGCAGTACAAGACACGGACTATGTTTTAGATGATACAGGAAAAACCATAACAATCTACACAGCCTACGGAATGGCTTGGTTTGCTGATAAGGTAAATTCTGAAAGTTACAATTCTTATACTGTAGACCTAGCAAATGACATCGACCTTCGTGCAGCGAACGTAGAAGGCTACAACGAAACAACGATTATTGCAAGCGACTACATAGGTGATAACAGCTGGACAGCTATTGGTAGTAATGGAAATAGCACTGCTTTTAAGGGTACATTTAACGGTAATGGCCACACGGTATCTGGTGTTTATATTAATATAAGTAGCGGTTACCAAGGTTTGTTCGGAAATGTTTCTGATGCTACAATCAAAAACATAACAGTAAGTGGTTCTATCAGTGGTGGGCAATATGTAGGTGGTATTGTAGGGCGTGCAGATTCAAGCACTATATTTAATGCTACTAACTTAGCAACTGTTGTTAGCACATACAATGATACAGGTAATGCAATGGTAGGTGGTATTGTTGGTAGATTGATGATTAGTGGTACAGTGATTAATTGTGCAAACTTTGGTGATGTAACTGCCACTGACGGAAAATATGTAGGTGGCGTGGTTGGTGAATTGAATGTATCAACTATCACAAATAGTTATAACGCTGGTAAAGTAACAGGTAAAGAGGCTGTAGGTGGTGTTGTTGGGTTTGAAGAACAACCAAGTGCCTCAACTATTCAGCAATGTTACAACGTTGGAGACGTAATTGGTACTACTAACGTTGGTGGTGTGGTAGGGTATATTTACAACACTAACCTAACCGATGTTTATAATGCTGGTACTGTTAGTGGTACTACTAATGGTACTACTAATGTAGGTGGTATCGTTGGGAAAGTGGAAGGTAATAATAGTATTACCAACGGTTACTACAACGAAGGAACAGCGAGTACAGCAGTTGGTTATGGCACGAGTTATTCGGGAACTCCAATCGCTCTTACCTTAGATAAAATGACAGGTACAACAGAAGACGGAAACGAAATGACATTCACTTCTGAGAACTGGACATACACAGCAAACGTTCCATCTAGCGATAGCACAATATATTACTATCCAATTATTATTAGCAACGCACAAGACCCAGTCCCAAGCGAAACCAAAAAGACAGCTTTCGTGTATGTTGATTTGGAAGACTGGACATATGGCGAAGAACCAAATGCGCCAGAAACAATTATCATAAGTGACCAAGAATTAATTGCAATCACATACTACACTGACGAAAATTGCGAAAATTCAATGGATGCTCCTACTGAAACTACCGATGCAGGAACATACTATGTAAAAGCTTATATAGCGGGAACTGAAGAGTATACATCTGCAACGAGCGTTAGTTCATTCACGATTGAAAAATGCGTTCCAACTTTTACAGCTACGATAGATGAATCAGCAATATATGGTGAGTTTGCTAATATTAGCGTAACAGCTACAGCAGTTGGTACATTAGAAATTTCGGATTCGGTGACATTCTACACAACAAACGGTGAACAAACAGTGGATTTAGGATATAGTTCTGTTGTAATTAATGATGATAGTACAAGCACAGCAAATTTAAAATTTGATACTAAAGTATTACCGATAGGCACAAGCTATATTTATGTAAAATATACAGCATCAAATAAAAATGTTGCAACCACAACGAGTAGCAGTCTTGGAGGATTTACACTAACTCCTAAGCCTATCACAGCAAGCGTAGTTGGTGAAATCACGAAAGAATACGATGGAACTAACACTGCAAGCGTTGAATTATACATTGAAAGTGCATATTTAGTTAACAGCACAGATGATATTTCTATCACAGCAACTGCAACTTACGCAACTGTAGACGTTGCAGACGGAATTGCTATTTCATTTACTGATGAAGGTATTGTAAGTGGTGCAAGGAGTGATTACTACAGCGTTTCATTACCAGAAAATGTGACAGGTTCAATCACAAAAACCGAATATGAGGACAACACTCAATTTACAAGCAATGCGAAATATGGCAACACTGCAAGCGTTGATATGTCAGCGTGGGCAACTATGACAGGCACTTCGCTTGGTGACATTTACGTGATTGACAGCGACACTGTTTTGGTAGCTGGTAGCTATGAAATTTCGAATGATACTATGTATTTTGAAACAATCAACGATGTAAACAACGTAGGAAAAACTGCAACGCTAATAGTTCCGGTTTATACTCAAAATTATTTTGATTTTGCTCTAGAATTTATAATTAACATTACTGCAAAAGATGTTCCAGTGCTAACTGTTGAAGATATTTCGAAAATCTATAACGGTCAAGCGATTACAGACGAGGAAATTGTTGGTACAGCTAAGGTGGACGATGTGGAAATTGACGGTACGTGGGCATTTGAAGGCGATACACTGAAAAATGTTAGCGATACTGGTTCGCATACAGTGATTTTCACACCAGAAGACACCTCTATGTATTCAGAAAACTCAACTAGTATCAACATTTATATCACACCATACGAAATTACATTAAGCGTTGATGATTTAAGTGCGTATGAAAATGATACCGAACCAACTTACACATATACTCAATCTTCGGAATTATTCGAAGGCGATAGTTGGATTACAGAGCCTACAATTCATAATTCTGCAGTAGATATGTCAACAGAAGGCACTTATACATTGACAATTAGTGCCGATGCAGGCGAAAACTATTCAATAATCACCGAAGATGGTACTTTGACTATCGCAACAGAAGATTCAGAAGAACCAGATGATTCAGACGATTCAGATGATTCTAATGGTTCGGGTAGCTCTAGTAGTTCTAGTAGCTCAACAACTACAACAACAACTACAACTACTAACGATGATGGTTCAGTAACATCAACTACAGCGTCAACATCAACTACTTCTGGTACTACTGTAACAGTGACTGTTAGCGATGAAGATATGCAAACAGCTATCGAAAACGCAATGGAATCTGACCAAGGAAATGGTGTTTACGTAGAAATCGCAGTGACAACTAAGTCGGATTCTGATACGGTTGAGGCTACATTCTCGGCTGATGTTGCACAAACTTTAGCAAATTCAGACGTAGATGCACTAGTGGTTACTTCAGACCTTGCGAAAATAACAATTCCTAGTGGAGCATTGAGTTCAATAGCAAGCCAAGTCGATGGTGGAGATATCACTATCGTGGTGGAACACGTTGACGTAAATGCTTTAACAGATGCACAACAAATTATAATTGGCGACAATTTAGTAGTTGATTTAACCGTTACATCTGGCGATAAAATTATTTCAAGCTTTGGAACACACGAAATCATCGTTACATTGCCTTACGAATTAAAAGACGGTGAAGATGCTGAAAATATCGTAGTTTGGTATGTTGCCGATGACGGTGCAATTACGGTATTGCATACTGTGTATAGTGTAGAAACTGGCACTGCAACTTTTGTTACAGACCACTTCTCGGTATATACTGTTGTACACGACATCAACCAATTTACAGATGTTGAACCTAATGCATATTATTACAATGCAGTTATTTGGGCTATAGAAAATGCAATAACAAAAGGAGTAAGCGACACTACTTTTGGTTCGGAAACAAATTGCACACGTGCTCAAGCTGTTACATTGCTATGGAAAGCTTATGGTAGTCCTGTTGTGAATTTCATAAATCCATTTACTGACGTAGATGCTGATAGTTATTACTATGAGGCAGTACTTTGGGCAGTGAGCGAAGGTATTACATCTGGCACTAGCGATACAATGTTTAGTCCTGAAGAAGAATGTACTCGAGGACAAATTGTGACATTCCTATATCGTGCCTCTGGAGAAACTACGGTAGTAACTGACACTGCATTTACAGATGTAGATGCTGATAGTTATTGTTATGAGGCAGTACTTTGGGCAGTAAGCGAAGGCATTACAAATGGTACTAGTGACACAACATTTAGTCCTGACGAAGAATGTACACGTGGACAAATTGTGACTTTATTGTACAGAAATATGGCAGAATAAATTATATTAATAAAAGTGAAAGCGAGACGGTAGTAATACGGTCTCGCTTTTTTATACTTTGACAAAGTATAAAAAAGATAGCACGAGTGGTAAGTGGAAAGTAACCGTCAACTCACGCCCCGTCTTGCGCAACTTCACATAGTATGAGAAACTATCATATAGTACACGATAGTGTCATGGACTATGATGTAGTTCATTGCACTATCTCATAGTCTAAGGAACTACATGGAGGGATTGCAAATGAGCAGAGGATTACAAATGATGAA
>JAWXUP010000103.1:0-7189 GCA_044426345.1 Clostridia bacterium
CGAAACTGCTCTCACAAGGTTTGAGGCAAGGCTCAACTCACCTATGTTATCCGACATAGTTCGTGGACTGATTTCGGTTCTTCGTGGCGATAACGCTGTGATGTATTTTGAAATGCTTGCTCACGATATGAAGCAACTCGAACTGCAAAAACTCAAACTTCAAGCGATGAAAATACCAGCAAAAATACGAAAATACTCGTTTTTGATGCTAATGTGCTTTATGATTACGTATATGGTTATCATCATTTTTGAAATTATTCGTTCAGTTGGAACGTTGTTCTAGTGATACTTGACCAAAAGTGAGGTGAATTAAAATTTATAGAATAAGAAAAATTTTGAAATCGAAAAATGGCGAAGGCTACATCGACACAGTAGTTTTAGTCTTATCAACAATGCTCGTAATCGCACTTGCTGTAAACGTCTTTCCAGTTTTCATTGCAAAGCAGAAACTTGACACTTTCGCCACTGAAATTATGCGTGAAGCTGAAATTTCTGGAAAAATCGGTACTGAAACCACAATTTCAGAGCAAAAACTGTGCGATGAACTCAATATCGACCCTATTGTAACGTGGTCTGAAAGTGGAACTGTGCAGTTAAATGAAGAAATTACCGTCACGCTGACACTACCTTATGAGCTCGGTTTATTCGGCGATTTTGGTTCGTTTTCGGTAAACTTAACGTCGGTCGCTAGTGGAAAAAGCGAGGTGTATTGGAAAATAACCGACGAGCCGTCGGAGTCATATTAAATTTAGTCTTGCGTTAAATAAAATCTACTCACGAATTGAGGTGAATTCAAATTTTAAGATTAAAGAAAATACTCACGTCGAAAAAAGGCAGTGCGTTTCCGTTGACAATTTCAGTCGTGTTGGCACTGCTAATAATTTTCACTGGAATTTGCAAATATTTTCGTTTGGTAATCATCGCAGACGGAGTCAAAGAGGCGTTGCAAGATGCAGTAGTTTCTGCTGTAACCGAGAATTATGCAAACGTCTATCACGGTGCTCGTGAAGGCTATTCAGGTGGCTACCAACCAGTCGCAGATGACTTTGAGCAAGCGTTAGATTATAGCGATATTTACAGCCAACTTGCAAGTGTTCTCGATTTGGAGTATACTGGAATATATGAGAAAACGACCGACAGTGGCGACCTTGAATTTGGGTTATATGACCTATATATCGACATCAGAAACGCTCCACTTGCGACGTCGGACGATGATGAGCAAAGGTTTGAAATTGACAGCTACATCACGCTCGAAGTTCCAGTGTCGTTTGCCGGAAAACTACTGCCAAACCTTCAAATTAGGCTCAAAACCACAGCTGGATATATACCAATATTCTAAAATTTTGTGAGGTATTGCCTATAGCTTTATATAAAAACTTGTGATATTGTTAGTTTAAAAATTAAGGAGTGAAAATTATGAAAAAGAAATTGCTTGCAATCTTCGGTGGACTTATCGTCTGCATGGCATTAATATTGCTGATATTAAGCAAATCTGAAGATACAACTGTTGACGACGTTGAAATTCCAACAGTCGATAACGAACAAACCGAAATTGTGGTGATAGAGCCAGAAATTACACCAGAAATCGTCGTTGAACCTATCGAAATACAAGAAACTGAGTCTGAAAAAGACGTAAATGGTGACGATCAAGGCACGGAACAAACCATTCAGCCAGACGTTGAAGAAAAACCGACGTACACTGAAGAACAGTTGTCAGACCCTACGCAAACACCAAGTGGCGAGCCAGTTGAAGTTCCGACTGATGATGAAACAACTGCAGAAACTGAATCTACTCAAAGCACGACACAACCCAGTTCGTCAAGTTCTACAAGTTCATCAAGTGGTGGACTTCCTGGTTTTAGTGACGTAATTATAGGTGGTGAAAATACAGCTATAGTTGGTCAAAGTGATGGTGATATTAATAAACAAGTAGGTATTATGGGATAAATAAATTTTATGAAATGCATAGCTTAGGCTGTGCATTTTTTCTTTGTAAAGGAGATATAATGAAAAAAATATTGAAAATATTAAGCTTTATTATGGTTGCGCTATTTAGCTTTAATATTTTGTGTTTCGCTGAAGGAGATGCAAACATAGATACTGGTGGTAGCGATTTAGGGACTGGCAATAGCGAAAACTATTGGAGCTCTGGAATGGACGGAATAAGAATAACAGTTGTGCGTTCTAGTGACTACGCTATCATAACCGTACCTTTAGACCTTACCAACAAAGCCATATCAACCAGTATTTACCACTTCGGAAAAGTCTGTAAAATACAATATAATAATGGTTTGAACTTAACAGCATATCAAGGGAATTACACGTATATAAATCCTACAATTGCATTGCCAACTACTATAAGTTCAACTGGAACTAGTAATATTGATGATATAAAAGAATATATTTGCTCTGAATATATGATAGAATTAATTTCAAATTATACAGGTATGTCTTATAAAAATCTAGTGAGTGGAAATTACAAATTACTAATTGAGCCGATAGCTTACTACACTTTTAACGGTGTTTTAATTGCTACTACTGCCACCGAAGCAGCGCTTTACGACGAAGCTGTAAATGGTGATTTGAAATCGAATATGGCATCGCTTTCGCACAAAAACTTGCCACTTTCAATGTTCCTTGAAACTAGTGATTTAGGCTTTTCTGCGTGGAACGGAAGTACGACGACATCAGCTACAAATGCTCAAATCAAAGCAAGTCTCGGCTTAGGAGTTGTGCGTTTTGAAGAAGACCCAGAACCCACCGAAACTAGCGATTATGACTACGAATATCGTATCGACACCGAAGTCATAACCTCAGTTTATGTTTACGGAGGGCAGTCCGACCCTCTTGATAAAACAGTCGTCACGTTCGACATTAATGGGACAGAATATTCGGTCAGCAACGTCTACTACCCCAGCGGCGACGGTCAACTCGTTTGGGTTAAATGGACTACACCGAGCGAGCCTCAAGACATCGTAATTGATGTGTCGGTTTCAGGTCCGGGTGACGTTGATAGCTCGAAAATTTACTGTTCTATCGTGTCTTTAGACGAAAATCCACCACCGAATCCAGTCGCTGACGATAGAAATGATGATTTTGAGTACGAAACTGCTCCATCTCGTGATGTTTTAACAACTGCCACTTGGGGAATTTGGACTCCGTATTGGCAAGAAAATTGGGTCGATAATGGTGGCTGGGAATACGACAAGTACACCGATGGAAATGGTGTCGAGCAAAAAGATAAATATTGGGATTCAGACTGGGAGGACGAAGGTTGGTGGGCTTTCGATTACAACGAATATTCTGCAAGCCTATCTGCGACAATGGAAATCACGTGCGACAGTGAGAACCCAACTGCAAATGGTGACACAATGAAGTCTGGATACGGCATAAATCAGCTCGTCGAAACGTCGGTTCGCACCACGCAAAGTTCAGCTACAACTGACTGCCAAAATGTCGTGAGTTACTTCTCGGAGTTTAACTACGAAACATACTGGCGACTACTCGAGCAAACGTCAAACGGAGAATTTGAGTTGCAAAAAAATGTGTATTCAACCTACAAAAATCGCACGCATTTCACACCGATTTGGTATCCAGACGGACTTTACACGGTGAATTCTTGGGTAATAGATACGTGGACACCAGTCGGAATGCTGTCGCTAAACTTGACAGATAACTTAAATATTGACGGAAATTTGTGGGACGATTGGCATATTGCCGTAAAATAAGGAGGATTTAATGAAATTTTTAACCAAAAACAAAAAAATATTACTGCAAATACTACTTTTTGTGTGTATTTTCAGTATAACAGCATTCGCCGACGGAACTGGTGACGTTGCTGGCGCAGTGGAATCAACGTGGACCGATGCAAGCGCACAAATCAAGCAAGTAGTAAATAACGTGATTTTTCCGTGCATAGACTTAATTTTAGCAGTATTTTTCTTTACGAAAGTCGGTTTAGCGTACTTCGACTTTAGAAAATCAGGTCAATTTGAATGGACAGGCCCAGCAATTTTATTTGCGTGCTTGGTGTTTACGATGACGGCTCCGCTTTATATTTGGGAGATAATTGGGATATAGCAGAAAAGAGTCTCAAACTAATTAATTAAAATAGGTTTGAGACTATTTATGTAAATTTATAAAGATTTGGCTATGCAGGCGTCAAAAGATAGATATTTGGCGCTTGAAGTAATGTATAATTTTAGTATACTTATAATTTAATGCTCTTGTTTTTTTACTAATTCAATTATATTCTTTTTAATATCCATCATCAGAGCGCTTCTATCTTCGGGCATATTTTTAATATTGGAAACATTGCACTCTTTTATAATTGAAAATTCTTTATCAGTTAAAGATTGAATACCTCTATTCGATAAAAACGTATAAATAGTGGCTAAATCAAATAATCTAAAACATGCTATCTTATCTTCTATGATATATTCAGAAGCATCTGCGGAAAGACGCTTAATTCTTTTTTCTTTAGCATTCGTCCAACTACCACCTTTATCTTCAAAAGAAATAAAATTTTCATTTAAGACATCTCCATAATATACTAATGTATAAGAGCGATTAACTAAATCATATTTTTCATCATATTCCGAATGATATGGTAACATTTTTTTAACATATTCCAGTTCTATTTCACTGTTGCATGTTAAAGAAGCGCTGATAGCACATTGTCTCCTTAACACCGTATTTTGATATTCATTAAATTCTTTCTCAGAGTAATCGCTTAACAAATTATCATTATAGAAAACCCAATTTAAAAATTCAGAAGAATCTGGTATTTTTAATCTACCGACTCTAAATGTTATTTCAAATTTCAACAATAAAAGTTCGTTTTTGCTTAAGTCCGTTTTATTTAAAAATTTTTCAACATTTTGATGTTTTAAATTATATGATTTTAATCCATTTAAATCTTTATCCTTAGGCAATGTTGAAACATACATATTGATAAATCTATTTAACATTATCACTTTATGTTCATGTGTGGAAAAATTAAATTTTATAGCATCAGATATAAAATCTGCGCATTCGTTACTGTAAAGAAAGCTCAAAGGAGCTAAATTATAATTACTATAATCAGTATGCTCAAAATTTAGGTGATGTATATAATATTCTGCAACAAAAAATTCTTTATATGTTTGGTGTGTGAATTTTTTGTCCTTAGAGTCATAAATCATTGAAAGCATTTTACCATATTCACTATTTGGAGTAATCTCACCTTTTGATTCATTATATTTTAATAGCCAAAAAGCTTCACTAGATAATAACTTGAAAAATATATTAGCTTTTTCACTGGAATCATCTAAATTAACATTCAATGAATTGACTCTCTTGAAAATCATTGTAATATAACAACGGTATACAGAATATTTGTTATTAGTATCAAGATTTGGGAATGTTTCCCCTGATATTAATATTAACGAATATAACTTAAATAGCATAGGCGTATATTCGAGTTTAATTGTTTTGAAAATATTGTTAATATCGTCGGTATATTGCTGTAGATTGAAGTCGTTGGTTTTGCATATTATTTTCTTTGTCATATCAATCAATTCCTCAATTTCTGATTCTGTCCACTTATTAATTTGATATTTATTGGTAAAATAATTTCCTGACTTACCAAGCTGGGTGTATCTATTTTGACAATAAGCTCTACAGCTAATAGCAATCTTTATGTCACTTTTAGAGTCACAAGAATGAATCTTTTCTAGTACATTTTTTATTTTATTTAGAGTTTCAATAGACTCATCTAATTCATCTACACCATCACAGATTATAAATATTCTTTTTAAATTAGAATATTTAATAGTCTTTAAAAATGCATCAATATCATGGTCGAAAAACTTCTCTGCAGAATAAAAAAATACCAAGCGAGATAGTATCAAATTTCTAATTTTGCCTAATACTGTAAATTGGTTTAAAAATAATTTATTTAAATATGTACTTTTGCCAGATCCGGCTTCTCCGATTAATATAAAAGATTCTTTCAGGTTTAATCTAGATATTAATTTACCATTAGCAACATTTGTTATTTTATGATCAATGTGCAAATTATGAATTTTAGTATATTCCTTCCATTCATTATATATAAGAGGGACACCGTTTTTTTGAAAATTATAATGTTGATTTGATAGATTTTTCAAATCAGATTTAGCCCTATTTCTTTTACGATAATATTTTTTATCAAAAAGTTTTTTTAAAATTTCTAATAGAGGTATAGCAACTATTACTATTGCTACAATCGAGATAAATATCGGTTTATAAATAATCTCGTTTCCTGACGATATTATCTCAGAAAATTTTTCAAAAATAAGATTTATGAAAGCATTAGTCATTTTTCACATTCCTTTCTATTATATATAATATTTAGACATTGTAACTTGCTAAAATATTTGCTTTTTAATTTCGTTACTTTGTTCATAATAAATTTAACTATTTATTTGTATTCTATCATTTTGGTTGATAGAATACAAGTGTAATTTATTAGAATTTGATTGCGAGAAACAAAATAAATCCAAGTAACCATAATTATAAGGGCTAACATACTAACTGTTTTTGATGTATGTTCAATTAAAAACTACGATTTTATTATTGAAGATTTAAGGTCTTTATTATTTAGTAATAAAGAGTTACGCTTTAGAGCACTTCGGTTTATATACAGGGAACTTTTGCCATATAATTCAAGTATCTTCTAGGATATGAGCAGAACATAAAAACAAAAATTCATCACTATTACCAATAGCTATGCTACACAACTTGTGCTATACTAATTACAATAAAAAGTTTAATAAGGAGAACCAAAATGACACAAGAATTAACATCAGAACAACAAATCTGCCTTGATATTTTCGCTAACGAAAGTATCGATACTTACAAATACAACGGTGTATATTTTAAAACAAACAACACCGATATGGCTGATGAAATCAAGCAACAATACATCGAATATTACAGTGAAAAAGTCGCTCCACAAAAACTTAAAAACCTTATTGTAAACGACGATGGCGTGTCTGAATTTGTAGACACTCACTATGATACAGTGCAAGTTCCGTTCAACAGAATTCGTCGTATCACAGGCTATTTAGTTGGCGATGTTTCACGTTGGAACACTGGCAAACGTGCCGAAGAACAAGATCGAGTTCATCATACTGGGGTTTAGAATTTAGTAAAGATTGTTTGTATA